>CAYXEY010000558.1:0-4014 GCA_964464105.1 uncultured Planctomycetaceae bacterium | reverse complement strand
CAGGAGCGTCAGGTCGGGCACGAGCCCTTCGTTCTTCACCAGTTGGGTGCGCATGCCCAGGGTCATGTCGCCGGCGCCGTCGTTGTAATCGTCGGTTCGATAACGTCGATTTGTCCGGGGCGATCGAATGTCGAACTCGCTCTCGGTCATGGAATATCCGTTCCAGATCGTGCGAAACTCGAGGTTTTCAGCCAGTCCCACGCGCAGATTGGTCTGACCGATGGTGTGATCCCAGCTTCGCGTGCGCTTCTCGCTGTCAGAGGTGTAGGTGTAGCCCAGCTCGAGTTGCACATGACCGCGGGGCAAGACGTAGGTCGAATCAGCAAAGCCCGGACGATCGGTGATCTCCGGACCCGTCAGCGGGGCCGGCTCTGACAGGCTGAAAAAGCCCCGTTTCGATGCGCGGGGTGCTTCCGTAGTCGGAGCCGCTGGCGCGGTTGTGGATTCATCCGGCCGTCTCAATTCAACGGGATCGATGTCGGGCAGATCGTCGGGTGTCGTGCGATCGGCGGGAATTCGCGCATCCTGCGGGGCAAGGTCGATCGATTCAAGATCGGTCGCCGGGGGGTCGAGATCAGCGGCCGCGGCCGGCGTCGCCGGCGCAACAAGAAGCGCAACAAGGGACAGCCTGATCAGGTGTGCCACGAGATCGACCCAACTTGCGCGGCCGTCCTCGACATGCGGCCCCATACGCTACATCGGGTCTTTGCCAAGCAGGCTGAGTTAGGGACCGTCGCGGTGGGTCGGTGAATGAGTGGCGAGCTGGGCACGATCGCGGAGAAGAGCGGCTGTTTTCGGACGCGGGTGACGGGTTATCAGTTCCCTATAAGCAGGGCGGCGCTCAGAGTTCGTGTTTGGGTAAGGATCGGTGTGCGTCCTAACTTCGCGCGGCCGCACCATTCGGGATCGTTTTGGAGATTGCGACGAGTTCCGCCAGTGTCTTGCAGCAGTGAACCGTCGACCGGTTCAACACTGACATCGCCGGTAATGATCGACCGCCAAGGGCCAGAGTTGAGCCTCGTTCCGCAAGATGCTGAGCCAGCAGGCTGATGCCCTGGTCGACGTCGGCGATGTCTCGGATTGAGCTGATTGATATCCAGACGAGCCGTGGTTTGTGGAGCTCAATCGCCCGAAGCAAGGCATCAAACGGTGTGTCCGGGCCAAGATTGACGGCGTGCCACCCCTCCGCCGCGAGTGCCGTAGCAGCAACCAATGAAGGGAGCAGGTACGGATCGCCGGAAGGCGCTCCACCGATCGCCACGGCCTCGGCCTGCTGCGGCTCCACGAGAGTTCTTAATTGCTCCACAGCTTGAAGACAAATGTCGGTTGCGAGGTGCTCGATGCAGATGCCGGCTTGATCATGCTTCCAGATTTCGCCGAGCCTTTCCATCGCGGTTCGGATTGAATCGTCAGCGATCTCCGCAACGCTCATTCCTTCCAGGTAGAGTGACAGGATCAGCCCTCGCGCTGCGCGCGCCTTGCCCTCATACAGGAGCCTGAATAGGCGCTCCGCCGGAACTTCCGACGAGTATGCCGAGGACGTTTCCGATGAAAGGTCGCGCAGGCCCAAAAGTTCAGGCTTGACCAGTGGGGCGCCCGTCGCGCGCACAAACCGGATCGCTTCCCCGATCGCGATTCGTCGATGACCCCCCGCGGTTCGGGAGACCTTGATTTGGCCGTCGTCGGCCCACCGCTTGAGAGACGACTCGCTGACGCCGATTGCGGCTGCCAGTTCGCGTGTTGATATTATCGGGCCCACTAGTCCGTACTCCTTGACGACTTTGAAAGATTAGAACGAATTTTCGTCCAAGTCAAGCTTGACAACGGCTACACGTCCGTTATACTTGAACGATATGAGCGATTTGAACGAGAATACGTTTATTTTTCCCGCGCGGCCCAACAACGGTTCAAGGAGCGGGGGTGCCGCCATGATCGACTCATGCTCGGCGTCGAATGAGTCAATCTTACGAGCTCCGCGACAGCACCGGGTGAATGAAAACGGGACTTATGCAAATTCGACCGGCGGCGTTGACTCGCTGCGAATCGAGCGGGCAATTCGCGAGATATTGGTTGCGATCGGTGAGAACCCCGACCGCGACGGGTTGCGCGAAACGCCGAAGCGTGTCGCGCAAGCATACGGCGAGATGTTTGCCGGCGTGGATGACGACGTTGGCCAGCATCTCTCCCGAACATTCGAGCACCAGTCTGATCAACTTGTGGTGGTCGGGGGACTCGACTTCAGCAGCACCTGCGAGCACCACTTGCTCCCCTTCTTCGGTAAAGCGCACATCGCCTATTTGCCTGCCAACAACCGGGTCGTAGGACTCTCCAAACTGGCGCGCACCGTCGACGTTTTTTCACGAAGGCCACAGCTCCAGGAACGACTCACCGAGCAGGTCGCCGAAGCGCTGAACGAGCATCTTTCGCCGCGCGGTGTTTGCGTCGTCATGGAGGCCGAGCATCTCTGCTTGCGAGTTCGCGGAGCGCGCAAGCCGAGCGCAGTTACCACGACCCTTGCGGTGCGTGGGGTGTATCGAGAAGACGCCGCAGCGAGAGCTGAGGCTTTGTCATTGATGAGGCGTGGCTACCCGGTGTAGCCATCAGAGGACATGGAGGAAACTCATATGCGGAACATTCCTGTTTTGATTGTCGCGAGTTTGGCGTTCGCAACTTCCGGGTGCGGAACCATGCCCGGAGCGTGTGGGTACAACAGTAACGCTCGCCTGCGTGTGGTTCATGCGAGTCCGGACGCGCCTGCAGTGGATGTGTGCGCCAACGGCCAAGCGGTGTTTCAGGGCGCGACGTTTCCCGGGGCAACTGCCTACACGTCTGTATCTCCTGGAACCTATGCGATTCGCGTGACGGCCGCCGGCGCAGGCTGCAGCAGCGCGGGTGTGATCAATGCGGACCTCCCGCTCTCGGCGAATCAGGACATTTCTGTCGTCGCGGTAAACCTGCTGGCCCAGATTGAACCACTGGTCTTGACCGACAACAACACGCCTCCGGCGTCCGGCAAGGCCAAGATTCGAGTCGTACATGCCAGCCCCGACGCCCCGACGGTCGACATCACACTGGCCGACGGTACGACGCTGGTCGACAACATCTCGTTCAAGCAAGCGTCTGCATACCTGGAAGTCGCCGCTGGGTCGTACGACCTTCAGGTTCGAGATGAATCGGGAACGGCGGTCGTACTGACGCTCAATGGCACGGCGCTCAGCGCCGGCAAGATTTACACGGTCTTTGCAGTGGGATTGCTCAACGGCACTCCTGCGCTCAGTTCATTGATCACGGTGGACAACTAGTAATTGTCGCCCAGTTAAGCCAAGGAAAGGAACAACCTCATGAAGACAACAAGCACACTCACCCATGTACTCGTTCTCGGCGCGCTTGCCGCGATGGCAACGCCGGCGCTTGCCGGTGGAAAGGGCGATTCCAAGAATATCGTGCAGACGGCGATCGCCGCAGGGCAGTTCAATACACTCGTCAAGGCGGTCGAGGCGGCGGGACTGGTCGGCACGCTCAGCAGCCCCGGGCCATTCACCGTGTTTGCCCCGACCGATGAGGCGTTTGCAAAACTGCCCAAGGGCGCGCTCGAGTCGCTGCTGAAGAACCCCGACGCGCTCAAGGGCGTGCTGCTCTACCACGTCGTGCCTGGCAAGGTCCTGGCGGCTGATGTCGTCAAACTGAAGAGCGCGAAGACCGCGCTCGGCCAGTCTGTACAGATCGATGCCTCGAAGGGCGTTCGTGTTGATGCCGCCACCGTGGTCAAGACGGACATTCTTGCCAGCAACGGCGTGATCCATGTGATTGACGCCGTCATCCTACCTAAGAATGACATCTTCGAAGCGGCCCGGTCCGCACGTTCCTTCAAGACGCTGCTCACCGCACTCGGCCTTCCACAGCAGGCTTTCTCGACCATCCATGTCGCGGGCACCAACGGCAAGGGATCCATCTGCACGATGGTTGAAAGCGCTCTGCGCGCGGCGGGCCGCCGCACCGGGATCTACACCTCCC
>CAYXEY010000557.1:0-4014 GCA_964464105.1 uncultured Planctomycetaceae bacterium | reverse complement strand
GAACATTGACCCCGCGACCACGATGCGAAGCGTGAATGGTGCGCCGACTGTATAGACGTTGTGGGCCACGTTGATGGGTGGACTGTAGTTGCCGTTGATGAGGGTATACCAGGCTAGCGACCCGCCGCTGTTGTAAAGCAAGAGACCCGATCCTGCGGGCGAAGAGGGCGTACGAACCCAGGCGCCGCCGACATCGGCATTTCGAATTTCAAGTTGCGCCGAATAGTTCCTCAGTCCGAAAGGCAGCGAGCTGTATGAGTTCGCCGCGCTGGATGTGTAGGCGCCACCGCTGGTGGTCCAGACGCCGCTTTCGGCTCCCCAGTGCAGTGAGGCCGCCGGTTCGAACGTGTCGCAGAAGGGGGATGGCATTAGGGTGATCGCAACGGTCTGTGTGTCTATGAAATCCGGAGCGTGGCTGACGCGCAGCCAATAGCTTCCGGCATTACTGAACGAAAAAGGATCGATCGTAAGGGTCGCGGACGTCGCTCCGTGCACGGGTCCGACGTTGGTCATCGGTTGGTTGTTGAAAAACCACTGGTATTGCAATGGTGCGGTGCCCCATGCGTCAACGGTGAGACGAAGAACGCCGCCGTTCAGGGCTGTCTGTGGGACAGGCTGGTGGGCGATGTGCGGAGCCACTGGCCCATGTGCGACCATGTTCCATTCATGACCGCTGTAGACGCGAGAAACCTGAAACGGAATGGCCGCCACCTGCTGCGGAAGCACAAGGGGTGGCCCCCCTGCCGTTCCGAGAGCGCCGTTTGAGTTCGATCCACAGGTCCAGACCGTGCCGTTTTGCCGCAGAAAGATGCTGGTAAAGAGATCTCCATCGAGATCCAACACCGGCGAAACTCCGAAGGGTTGCACCGGCACATTGCTCGATGCCGTCGTGCCGTTGCCGAGTGCGCCGCCATTGAAGCCCCATGTCCACGCCGTGCCGCCAGCTGCTATGGCGAGACTGTGATAGATGCCGGCTCGGACACGCGTCACTCCGGTCAATCCTGGCACCTGGATCGGTGTGTCGCGCTGGTCGAAAGTGCCGTCACCGAGTTCACCTTCGATGTTGCGGCCCCAACCCCAGACCGTTCCATCCTCGCGCACGGCCAGGACGTGGTGATTTCCGCAGACGATGTCTCTCACCTGGGAGAGCTGCGCCACGGGCACCGGGTTCTTTGTAACTATCAGGCCGGGGCCGTTTCCGAATTCGCCATAGAACTCCCTGCCCCAGCCAACAACGGTTCCGTCGGCCTTGAGCGCGAAACTCGTCGTATATCCGGCGGCGATTGCCACCACGCATTTCAGTTGATTGGCCGGAAACATCACGGGACTGCCCCATGCGCCTACGTCAGGCGGGGCCGCGTTGCCCAATTGGCTGTTATCGTTCGCCCCCCAGAGCCAGACGGTCCCGTCGCCTTTCAATGCCATGTTATGACTGCCCGCCGCGCTGATCGCCACGATGTCCGACAAGAATGGCACTTGTATTGCTTGCGGCGGATAGGTCGAGCCGTTGCCCTGGCCAAGCTGACCCAGGTCATTCCGGCCCCACGCCCACACCGTGCCGTCGGACTTCAGGGCGATCGAATGAAACTGTCCGCCGCTGACCTGCACGACATTGCTGAGATTCACCACCTCGCGGATGCGCGGCGCCGGCCAGTCGGGGTTGTTCAGTTCCCCGTTGCCCAGTTGACCAAAGTCGTTGCGTCCGAAGCCGGAGATCTGCGTTCCGGCCCCCGGCCCGGGGAAGACGTGCACGCGAAACACGGGGCTGGTCGTCGCCTGCAGCGGGTTGGCGCATGTAGACACAATGCAGTCGTAATTGCCGCCGTATAACGGATTTACTGGATTGATGGTCAGCGTCGGACTCGTCGCCCCACTGACTCCCCCGCCGTCGAAAAGCGGAAACTCATTGTGTCGCCACTGGTACTTCAGGAGCACGCCGTTGCCACTGACGGTGAGCTGAAGTGATTGGCCTTCCTTGAGTGCCTGGCAATCCTGAGCCAGGGGAACGCTGATGATGGGCGGCGGGAGAGGTGGAAGAGCATAGGTCGGCGAAATGTTCCGCACGGTGCTCCAGAAGTCCTGCTGCTCGATCGGGAACCGCGCCCAGTAGGCATTGATGAACTGCTGAATCGTCGTCGGCTGATCCAACCGGACGACCAGAAATATGTTGGTTTCGCGTGCGGTCATGACATCCTGATCGCAGTCGGGCGCGCCGCCGTCCGCGTCTTCGTTGTTCGCATCGTCCATGTCGAAGAGAAGCGCGGAGGCGTAGCCTTCAACAGTCTGTGCATTGGTGGTTCCCGGGTTACCGCAGGGATCCGTTCCGCATGGCTGAATAGCCTCAATGTTGTAACGAGAGTCGTTTGCAGCGGCCCACGGAACGGTTCCGTAAAGCGAGGGATATGCCCGCGCGATGATTGAACCGAGCCAGTTGGGAAAACCCTCGTTCCATGCATCGGTTGGATTCTCAGGGCACCAGATGCAGTGTCCACAGGAGGTGCAATCGCACAGACCGTTGCAGTAGTTCGGCGTTGTGTTCTGGGAATAGTTGGCCATGAAATGGTGGCCGTATTCGTGACCGTGCGTGATTTCGTTCCATTGTCGGTCGGGGCTGACATGAATGACCTCATCCGCCCAGACGTAATAGGCGCCAGTGCCGACTTCGGGCCACATCACGCCGGGTTTCTCCACCACGGTGCCGTCGTGGGTCAGGATGTACCGATGCGCCCGCACGATGCTGTTGGAAATGTGCATGGCCGGATGCTGGGCCATGTCCAATGGCATGACCTCGCCGAAGTTAATGACGCTGCCGGTGAAATCGTTATAGATTTGGGTATTGATCGTGCTCCAGCTGTAACGCTCGAAGAGTAGATCGGCGCGACCGACCTTGACGATCTGGTTGTCGGTCTCCCAGCGGAGGAAGATATCGGGATCGTCGCAGCCGGTGATGTCGCAATCGTCCCAGTCAAATTCGATGTCGAAGTAACCATCCGTGTCGGTGACCCCTGAGGCCATGACCTCGGTGTCAAGGTCGTCGTCGTCCATGACCTGAAACGCCATCGCGTCGGCGCCGATAATCGGACCACTGTCGCGCTGATACACAATGCGACCCATGACTCGCAGATGAATCGACCCGCCATGCGGCGTGGGTCCGTCGTTGCCCTCGGGCGGACGTTTGTGATCGGTGAATTGACGTTCGGGGAGGAGCCTCGCGGCGGCCACGGCCGCGGCAGGGTCCTGACCATCGATGCGAACGGCACGGCCGTCCCGCCGACCCTCCTCGAAGCGGGCCGCGCTGAAGCGAAAGGCTCTGTCCACCCTCCTGCCGTCGAAGATGATCGCGAGCCGAAGTGGTTTTTCAGCGTCGGCCGGCCGCCCATGAAATCGAACCGGTATCACTTCACCGGCGCGGACCGTCCGCGGAGTCTGCAAGCCGATGTCCGCGATGGTCCATCCGTCTCCTTCCAGCGCGAATGCGCTAATCACACCATCGGCCGCGGCGGTTATTTCGATGATTGTAGAATACTCGGCGCCGCTGATCGCCGGCTGCGTCGTGTCCGGACGAAGCAGCAAGGCCACCGGAGGACCAACATCGGCCCGAACTGGCGCGACCGCCACGGTGAAAGTGATGAGCGACCCGATCAAGAATACGCTTGCTTGAGTCTTGGCAACCATGATGTGCTCCCTTAAACGCTCTTCGCCTCGGCGGTTGACACGAACCGTCGCGGAACCAAGCGTCAAGCGGCAAAAACATGTCACTCAGATTCGTCCACCATTTGGCAAATGCACCGGAGAATGGAACTTACGATGGTTTTGGTCGGGAAATTCGCGAGACCTTTGCATCCGAAGTCCAGCAAGCCCACCCATGATCCACGCGAGTTTTCGTTTCCGGGGGTCGCGGGCGACCCGCAATTTGATCAGACGCCGCTCGTGTGCCAGTCAGTCGAAGGTGCCAGGGTTGGAAGCACCGCAGGTCGCGGCCATGGTTCTGATTCGATGTCGACAACAGGATAC
>CAYXEY010000556.1:0-4019 GCA_964464105.1 uncultured Planctomycetaceae bacterium | reverse complement strand
ACAGTTGCGGGCATTCAGCCTTTACCACGGGATCAATCACCTTGTCGATGATGGCCTTGCGGAACTTGTCGTTGACGTTGCCCGACCGGTCAAGCAACTCGGGCCGCTCCTGGTGCTGCGTTGAAATAACCACGGTGCGGAGCTTGACCGGCTGGTGCCCGTCGTACTCAATGGTCACCTGGCTCTTGGCATCGGGGCGCAGCCAGGGAATCTCGCCGCTGGAGCGCAGATACGCGAGGCGCTCCACCAGGCGGTGCGACAGGTGAATGGGCAACGGCATCAGCGCCTTGGTCTCGCGGCAGGCGAAGCCGAACATCAGCCCCTGATCGCCGGCGCCTTGGGCCTTCTTCTTTTTCTTGTCCGCGGTCACGCCCTGCGAAATGTCCGCAGACTGGCTGTGAATGGTGCGGATCACGGCGCAGCTCTGATAGTCGAAGCGGCACTCGGGGTCGGTGTACCCGATGTCCCTGATGGTGTTGCGTACGTCAGCCTCGATGTTGTTGAGGGCCAGCTCGGCGGCCTCGTTGTGCACGGTCACCTCGCCGGCGACGACGACGAGACCGGTGGTCACCAGCGTCTCGCAGGCGATTCGAGCATTGGGATCTTTCGCCAGAAGGATGTCTACGACGGTATCTGAAATCTGATCAGCCACCTTGTCGGGATGGCCCATGGAGACGGACTCGGACGTGAAAACGTGATTGCCATTAGAGGTGTGATGCCCGTTGCTGCGCACGAAAGACTCCTTGTCGTACAGGCTGATGGCCTGTGAGTTTATGAAAACGGGACAATGGCCCGTCACGACCGGCCGCTGGCCAGTTCCACCGTTTGAACCTTCGGTATTCCGATCGGGAATCCGCCCGGCACGGCAGACCGACCCCCGCACCGGCCCCGTATGGTAGCCGATTGAACCGACCGGACAACCCCGCGCGATATACTCCGAACATGCCCAAAAAGTGCCGATTTTCGCGGGATTCCTCGGGGCTACTGACCGTGGACCTGGACATCGAGTACCCCAGCCGACTGGTGGAATTTCGGTATGTCCAAACGGTGTTGGGGAAGCACTTCAACGTTGCGTGGGGCGAACGGGTCGAAGACCCACGTGGCGATTCGTGCTTCTGGGATTTCGCCTGGCAGGGTGAGGTCTTCACGCTCCACTGGGATCACTGGCTCGGCCAGGACCTGACCTCGTGCCATCCAAACGGCGAGGGGCGGTTGCGGCAGATTGCGGCATACTTCGGTTTGGTCCGAATTGAACGAACTCATGATCCCTGACGCTGCTGTTAACCCAAGCGAACTTGAACCCGGGACGGGCCGTACGACCGACCCACACTACTGAATACCGAACGCTGATTACTGATCACTGACAACTGACCACTCGCCACTACCCACTCATCACATCCCGCGGCGGCGGCAGCCCCACCAGCTTCCGAAACGCCGGCATGCCGGTCAGCCATGCCGGACGCTGCGATACATCGACAAATGACTGATTCGGAGCATCGCTGCGAACCATCCCTTCGATCACGTCGATTGACCAGCGAGAGAAGTAGAAGCCCAGGAGGCTCTTGAGCAGGTGCGGATCGACCTCGCGGGAATCGAGACAGCGGTCGCAGGCGGCGAAGAAGTCGAAGACTTTTTGCACCTGGTGCAGCTTGTCGGCCTCGTGGATCAGGTCGGGCAGCGGGCTGATTTTCAGCGACCACCGCCAGAAGTTGGCGACGCGCTGCCTCGTCGCGGCTTCCCCGCCCGGCCCGCCGAGGTATTCGAGCGACTCGCGCCGGGCGTTCTGCATCTCGGTGGAGTTGAATGTCTGCCAAAGCTCGATGGCCAGTTGCTTGCGACGCTGCTGCCGCGGCACCAGCCAGAAAAAGAGCAAAGCAATGGCCAGCGAGACCGCCGGCGCGGCGAACGGGACGATCCAATCTCTGAGGATGGCGCTGGTGGAACCGTTGGCGAGCTGCAGTGGCATCGTGGCAGCGTAGTGGGCGGTATGGCAGCGAACAAGATGAATCAATGCGTGAGGTAATTGCCCTCACAACGATTATTCCTCTCAGTCACGCCAATCTCCGTCCCCCGGAGGCTCGATCATGGACGTCTTTCACACCGCCGGTTCCATCGTGTCCGCCATCGTCGGCGGCATCATCGTGCTGGGCATCTTCTTCGCGATCATGGAGAGGATCGGCCGGATCGGATCGCCCGACACCATTGTCGTTCCGAACAGTGCGTTTCTGATCGAGGGTTCACGGGTGAATCTGCTGCTGCGCCGCGGCGAACAGCTCTTTGATCTGCGGTTCGTGGGCTTCACCGCGTCGCCCAGCGACGGAAAGATGCCGTATGAGCTGACCAAGCTGGCAGCATTCGACACCGATCGCGGTACGCGGGTGTTCATCCGGGCCGAGCGTATCGTATCGATCGAGCAGATTCATCCCCCGCGGCGGACCCTGAATTAGTTAACTCCGGCGACGCCGCACACTGAGTGCGGACGCGCCCAAAACGAGCAGTCCTATGGTAGCCGGCTCAGGCACGATCGCCTCGATCGCGTCGATCTCCTGGGTCGGTGGGAACATGCCGAAGTGACCGGCCACGTCGAACGCAGTGTCGAAGGTGACTCCGCCGTGGCTGAAGAACGAGGCCGATAGCACGCCACCGGCAGTTCGGCTCAGCAGCCAGATTTCTCCGCCGTCGAACTGACCGTTGGCCCTCACACTCATCAGGGCCATGTCTCCGACGTGAAACAGATCAGTTCCCCCGAAATGGTCGAGCAGAAAGAACGCGTCGACGTCGATGCCGATGGTCGCGCCTATGGCGAACTCAATCTCGGCGGTGAGCAGGTACGGTCCTGCGCCCGACGTGACGGACACACCGCCTGCGTCGCCAAAGGTCGACCAATGGGTCGTATCGCCTGCCGCCCCCCAGAATTCTGCGCCGCTCACCTGCATGGGCGGTGCAATCGGATTCAACATGGGCGCGGTCGCCCAAACGCCTGTAGTGCCGCCAAATGGGGTGCTGTTCTTGTACCAGTATGACGCGGGCACGCCTGCTCCGGTGATGGGGTCGATGGCCGGGCCGCCCGGCATTGCCGTGCGAAACGAGACGATCAGCGCGGCTTCATCGGCAATCAGGCCCTCGAAATGGGCATCGCCCATGTGGGCAATCGCGTCCAGCTCAAATGGGCTGAGCACAAACAAATCAAATGCCGGGCCAGCGCCGGACCAGCCCACCGTCTGACCGGTCGTCGGAATACCAAGCGCGTTCGTATTGGGTTCGGTGATGTACTCTTTTCCCAAGACCGTCGGAGGCGGACTGACCTGGGCGCAGATCTCGGATGATGCGGCTAAAATGAGACAATATGTGAAAAACCGAAAAGCGCGTGTCATGGAAGCAACCCTTGAGTAAACTCTGTCGCGTCGTATTCAACGTAACGACACGCGCGGGCGGCCCGACCTACGCAGTTTCCTGTGAACGATCGCTCGTTCACACCCTTTCGGAGAAGCGAGATATGTCAACTTGATCATACCGCCATGAGGCTGGAAAATTCAAGCGATCGCACCTCCGAATTCCCTGACATTGCCGATTTTGTAATCGTTGCCGGTGTCTCTCAAACGCCTATTTCTGCATGTAAACCCATACAAATCCGGTGCGGTCTTCGTCAATAAACTTCTCGCGCGTTTCGTAATGCGCCTGAAACTTCTCCTGGAATTCCGCCTGCTGCTGTGGATCCATCGTTTCGGTTTTATCCTCGCCCTTTTCTTGCAGCGTTTTGTGCTGCTCTTCCATCGTCTTCATCATCGCCTTCAGGTCGTCCTTCCACCGGGCGTAGCGCTTGACGAACTCTTCTTCGGACAATCCCTTGACGGGCGAAACGAGCGAAATGCAGTCGCCGACCAGCAGGTCCAGTTTCTTGTCGCCGTTCACATCGGCAGCCCAGACACGCGTCGAGGCAGCCGGCTTTGACACTTCGTTTGGCCGGCATTCGTGCACCGGCTGGTCATCGGCCTTGATGATCGCGACGAAGTTCTTAA
>CAYXEY010000555.1:0-4028 GCA_964464105.1 uncultured Planctomycetaceae bacterium | reverse complement strand
TCTTCGACAACAGGCGCGACCGTCGACTTTGCGGAGACTTCTCCCTCCGACTTTTTCCCGCGTCGGCGACCGCCACGGCGACCTCGTCGACGCGGCTTGGTTCCGCCCTCGGTGTTGGCGGCGTCCCCATTGTCGAATTCACCACTTTGTGCGCCGCCGGCCGTCGCCGGCGCGGCGTCGTCCTCAAATATCCCCGCAAAGAACTCAGCCTCGGCACTCGTCGGCGCGGGGACGACCTCCGGCGGCTTGGTCGCGGTCTTGGCCGGCGCCTTTCGTGGCGCACGGCGGCGTACGCTGATTTCCTCGTCATCGCCGCGCACGCGGCCCTTGACTGCTTTCGTTCGATTCACGATCTCATCCTGACTTTGATGCGAGAGAAGTGAAGCCCGCATGCGGGCCATGTGCATCTTCTAGCGTCCGTACGTCACGGCTGTCCTGCGGAGGCGATGCAGATGATCATCCACCGCCAGGTCCAGCAATGTGAGCATCTCGTTGGGCCGGACAGTGCCGGTCGCCGTGATGCCCTGGCTCCACCGCAGCCGCTGCGGCTCGACGGTGATTGCCGTGATGTACGGCCGCACATCGATGTGCCGGACGGCCATGCCCGGCGTGGCGCGATCAACAAAGACGTTTGTCTCTGAAAGGATCGCCGCGGCCCGGGTCGACAACGCGACCTCGGCGCCGGCATCGATGGAGACCTCGTACTCGGCCGCGATCGGCAGTCGCCGGTCGCCGGCCTCGACGCGCTCGATATGCGTGATCGCCATGCCCTGGGGCATTTGTCCGCCGAGGCGGGCGCGCATCTCATCTAGTTCGATGGGCTCGCTCAGCTCGATGACAAGCAATTCGTCGGAGGACGCAACGCCCACGGATCGAGGCAGGGCCAACGACATCCGGGGTCGGGGGTTGAAACCCTCCGAGAACTTCACCGGTATCGCGGCGCGGGCCAGAGCCCGCTCCCACAGCCTCAGCGTGTCGTGATGCGAGATGAACCGAAGATCGCCGGCAACATCATGCCGTATGGCAATGCGGTCGCGCAAGAAGACGCTTGACTTCCCTCTGGAACTTTCTTGTTCCGTGCAAGTGCGACGCTCCGCGTGAACACCACGCCGGCTTCGCACTCAATTGTCCGTGACCCATCCCTGTACAAGGGGCGGGTTGCGGTAAGGCAACGGCTCAAACCGGTTTGCCTTGCCGCGATCCGCCCGGGGCCACGAACGTCAGGCCTCTTCCCAGACCTTGCGGGTTTCGTCGCGGAGGTAGTTTAGCACCTCGCGCTCGGTTTCAAAGGACAACACCCGCCGTTTCACTCGTTCGGCATCGTCCATCCCGATGCTGCGGATGATCTTTTTGACCCTCGGGATGTTGCCCGCGGCCATGGAAAGCGTCGTTAACCCCATTCCCAGCAATAAGATAGTGAAATACGGGTCGCCGGCCATTTCGCCGCACATGCTCACCGTAACATCCAGACGGTGCGTGTCGCGAATCACGCCGTGGATCAAACGGAGGATCGACGGGTCCGCCGGGGTGTACAACTGGGCCACGCGCTCGTTGGTCCGATCGACCGCCAGCGTGTACTGAATCAAGTCGTTTGTGCCAATGCTCAGGAAGTCGCATTCACGGGCAAGTTCCTTTGCGCAAATCGCGGCGGCCGGGGTTTCCACCATGACGCCGATGGGGATCTTCGATCGGAATTCGTAACCCTCCTCCTCCAACTCCTCGGCGACGAGCGAAAGCACAAACTTGGCCTGGCGCAATTCCATGATGCGCGAAATAAGCGGAAACATCACGCGCACATCGCCATGGGCGCTGGCCCGCAGGATCGCCCGAAGCTGCGGCCGGAACATGGCAAGGTGTTGAAGGCTGTAGCGGATCGAGCGCAGGCCAAGAAACGGATTCTTCTCCTGCTCCCAGTTCGCGTTCGGAATTTTGTCGCCCCCCAGGTCCATGGTGCGGATGACCAGCGGCTTGTCGCCCACGGCCAGGGCAGCCTCACGGTATGCCTCGTATTGCTCCTCCTCGGAGGGTGCCTGCTCCTGTTGCATGAACAGGTATTCGCTGCGGAAGAGGCCGATCCCCATCGCGCCTTTTTCCAGACAATGCGCGACTTCCGACGGGAACTCGATGTTGCCCAGCAGCTCGATGCGCTTGCCGTCCTTGGTTTCGGCAGCGAGATCGCGCAGCTCGGCAAGTGCGGCCCGAACGGTCTTCTGATGGGCCGCCTGGGCGTTGTATTCCGCCAGCTGTGCCGGGTCAGGATTGATGATGACGACGCCGTGCAAGCCGTCGACCACCAGCACGTCGCCGGTCGACACCTGTCGCGTTACGTCCTCAAGTCCGACCACCGCCGGTACACCAAGTCCCGACGCGATGATTGCGGTGTGCGAGGTCGCGCCGCCAAGATCGGTCACGAACCCCAGCAGGTTCTTGCTGCCTTCGAGCTTGACGATCTGCGAAGGCGTCAGATCGTGGGAAACGATGATGACTGGCTCATCGAGCTGCTCAATGCCGATGCGCGTTTCGGCGCCGGCGTGATGCAGGAGGCGGCGCTCGATATCGAGCACGTCCTTGGCCCGCTCCTGCAAATACGGGCTGTTCATTTCACTGAAACGGCGGCGATAGCGGCGCATGAAGACGCTGATCGCATACGCGGCGCTGTAGCGCTTCTGCTCGATGAGGCTGTTGATCTCCTGGCGGGGCTTGGGGTCGGCGAGCCAGTGCTCGTGAAAGCCGAAGATGTCGGCCAGTTCAGAGCCCGCCCGCGCGGCGAAATGTTCGCGTTCGGTGGCAACCTCGGCCCGCGCGGCTTCAAAGGCTCGCTCGACGATTGCCATCTCATCAGCCGTGCGCTCGGGCCGGATGAGGCGCTT
The DNA here is from genome assembly GCA_964464105.1 of uncultured Planctomycetaceae bacterium. GTDB lineage: Bacteria > Planctomycetota > Phycisphaerae > UBA1845 > UTPLA1 > CAYXEY01. The sequence goes on along the minus strand of CAYXEY010000555.1, from coordinate 1,158 downwards.
GGAAATGCGCGCCTCCTCCGTGTCGAGCACGAGGGCCGTGCCGACCACGACCCCGGACGAAACGCCGATGCCCCGTTTCAACGGCATGCGCGGCCCCCCGGCGCGGACGCCAAACCCTCTATTACGATATTTGTCAATTTTTTGACGATGCGAACTGACGCTACTCGACGTGGAATCGATCCTTGAAGAGCTGGGCCAGCGCCGCCACGGCAGTCTCCGCGTCGTCGCCATCGGCCACCAGCCTTAAAACCGTGCCATGCGTTGCGCCCAGCAGCATGAGATCCATGGGACTCTTGCCATCCACGACCTGCTTGCCGTTGACAATCGAAATGCGGCACGAGAACTTCCCCGCGGTCATGGCGAGCTCGGTCACAGGGCGCATGTGCAGACCCTGCGAGTTGAGCACCCGCACTTCCTGTTCCACATGCCTTGGGGATGATTGCATCGCTTCGATCCATCGAAATCGTTCCGCACGGATGGCGCGCCACCGGCGCTGACTACTTCCCGCCGCCCCCATTCCCGCGAGGACGGCGCGACCCATGGCTCGAGGTCAGCTCAGACCGCCCTCGTCGGCCTCGCGTAACAGCTCGAGAATGGCCGCCGGAGTCTGCGCCTGGCGGAGGAACTTGCGAAAATTGTCGCGCGACAGGTTCTTGAAGATGCACTCCATCGCGGCAAGGTGTCCGTCGGGATTTTCGGGCGGCGAGGCCAAGACGACGATCGTGTAAACCGGGGCCCGGTCCAGCGCTGAAAAGTCGATGCCCGTCTCGCTGCGCCCGATCGCGCTCATGATCCGGGGAACCTTCGGATGCTTCACGTGCGGCACGGCCACGCCCTTGCCGAAGCCCGTGCTGCCCTGGTTTTCGCGGGCGATGATGGCCTTGGAAATGGCCTCACAGTCGTCCGGCGGCAGGCTGCCGGCCTTGCACAGCGCTTCCACCAGTTCGCGGATCGCCCCGTTGCGATCCGACGCTTCGAGACTGGCGATCACGGCCTTGGGCTCGACGAAGTCGGTGAGCTTCATACGTTTTTGACCTTTGTCTGAATCAACGCCCCGTCCTCCCTGACGGCGCGCCCGGCCACCGCGATCGATTCGCGCGTCTCAGCCCGGGTGCTTGCGATTGCGGTGCTTTTCCTTGTGCTTGCGCAGTTGGGATT
>CAYXEY010000554.1:0-4042 GCA_964464105.1 uncultured Planctomycetaceae bacterium | reverse complement strand
CGGATCAGGTCGGGCACCGCGACGTTGACGATCGTCGACGACATCACCGACGCGACGCTGCCGACCATCACCGTCAGCAGCATGCGCCAGCGCCAGCGCTCGCCGTAGCGCGCGGCGAGCGCTGCCGGCGAATGCGGCGGCGCCGGCGCCTCGCCCGCGGCGGCATTGCCGCCTGCCGCAGCGGCCGCGGGCTGCGTCGCGCCGGAATCCTCGCCGGGCGGCATCGGCGCGCTCACGGCGCGGCGACCGGTTCTTGGCGCGCGGGCTCAGGCTTCACGAGACCTGCCTGCGCCAGCGGCGCGACCCGTGGGAGTCCCTGCACAGCGCGGTCCACGCGTTCATCGCCGAGACCGCGCCACCGAGCCTGATGCCTCGCACCGGCGCTATGGCTGCCGTACCCACCGGCTGACCAGCGCCACGCGCGCGGTGAAGCAGGGGCGGACAATTCCGAGCGCGGCTGGGGTGACGAAAATCCGTGAACACATGCCCTCGGGGCAACCTGAATGGGTACTTCAGCCACACCGCGGTCAGGCGTGCCTTTCAGCCTTGCCGAGTCCCTGGGCAATGAAGGTGAGGACAAGGGTATTCAGCGAAACCCCCTCAGCCCTTGCGCGTGTGGTCAGCTGCGCATGCACGGTCTTGGGAACGCGGGCGACAAATCTTCCGGATGCCACACCGCCACTATTCGGCGCCGGCGCCTGAAATCCTTTGGCCTTCAAGGTTGCGATTGTCGCCTTCAAGGCATCCACACCATTCTTGATGGCTTCCTCGACCGTCTCGCCATCGGCGATGCAGTCCGAGAAGTCCGGATATGAAATCAAGAAGCCGCCGCCTTCTTCGGCCGACAGCGGACGAATCTCAAACGGGTAATCAGCCAGCTTGGCCATGAGTCAATCTCCAGCGATCAGCTCGATGAACTTCTTGCTGTAGATCGGCTTGCTGGGTCGGCGCGCGGGCACCGGCAAGGTCTTGCCGTCCGGTCTGATGAAGACGCCGTGACTCGATCCTTGGTGGCGCCATCCCACCCCATGCTGACGAGCGACAGTCCGAAGTTGGCCGAGCTGCCGATCCAACGGGCTCCGCCGCATCGCAGCGAGCATCTTGGCGGCGGTGTTCACGAAGGAATGGTACTGCGGATGACATCATTTCGCAAGGAGTGTGGCGCTTCGCTGTGTAGCCGAACGTAGAGGTAACCGGCCCGCGAAGGCAAAGCGCCCTGGCCGCGAGGCGCTGTGTGCACATTTTCCGCCTCGCGGCCAGGGTGCCTTGCCGTAGCGGGTCCGGTTGACCGACATGTCAGGCGTCGCTGAGGTTGACAAAGTCGGCATTTTGGTTGACAATACGGTCAGTCGAGGTTGACAAATGAGCAAAGTTCGCGTTGGCGGAGAGCCGGTACGTAAGTTTTTGATCGAGAACATCGACGTCCATCCAGCAGACATTGTGAAGGTGGCTGGCGAGAAGTTTGACTGCACTCGGCAAGCTGTTCACAAGCACCTTAAGCGACTGGTCGACGAAGGTGCGGTTGTGGTCTATGGGAACACCCGCAGCAAGCGCTACAGCCTCGCACCGCTGCTCGAATGGACCCAAGAGTATGAAGTCACGCGCGAACTGGCGGAAGACGCGGTATGGCGTAGCGACGTGTCGCCGTTGCTGGGAAAGCTGCCCGACAACGTGCTCAGTATTTGGCACTACGGCTTCACTGAGATGTTCAACAACGTCATCGATCATTCCGGCGCACGCCAGGTGGTTGTCTCAGTACGTAAGACGGCGGCTGCCACAAAGATCGAGATCTATGACGATGGTGTGGGTATCTTCAAGAAGATCCAGGCTGCACTAGACCTCGCGGACGAAAGGCACTCAGTTCTTGAACTTGCCAAAGGCAAGTTCACAACGGATCCAGCGAATCACTCAGGCGAAGGAATCTTCTTTTCGTCAAGGATGTTTGATGAGTTCGACATCCTATCGGGAGAGGTCTACTTTTCTCATGAGTTTGACAAGAAGGAGGACTGGATCCTGCAGAGGAGTACGCCCCGCAGCGGGACGCTTGTCACCATGGTGCTGCACAATCACACAGCGCGCACGACCAAGAAAGTCTTCGACAGGTTCTCTTCCGGAGAAGACTACGGGTTCAATACGACCGTTGTCCCTGTAAAGTTGATGCGATACGGCGATGACAATCTAGTCTCTCGCTCCCAAGCGAAGCGACTCCTGACGCGAGTGGAAAGGTTCAAGGTTGTGATGCTTGATTTCGCCGGGGTGACCACAATCGGTCAGGCGTTCGCAGACGAAGTGTTCCGCGTCTTCAGACTAAAGCATCCGGAAGTCGAACTTGTTCCCATGCATACATCGTCCGAAGTCCGGCGAATGATTTCCCGCGCGATGACGTTGGCAGCAGAGTCTGGCGACGCCTAACGTAAAGCTGAGCCGCGTGCGGAGGCAGGCAGTGTAAGCCTGGGCTGAGATAATGTGCGAAGTACCTCGGCCCAGGCTTACACTGCCTGCCGTAGCGCGTCGGCTCGAGCGATGGGTTAGATTTCCCCGAGGTCAGTGGGGTTGCGGTTTGTGACGCTTACGAGCCTCTTCGTTAGCTTGTCCTTGAGGTCGCGCAGGTTCTCGTACTCCGGACAGTTGTAAGCCGCCAGGTCAAAGTGAATTTCCGTACCTGCCTTGCGGAAGAGTAAGACCCGCTTATCCAGCGCATGTGCAAAGCCGACTTCATAGTAGACATTCGGCCTAGTACCTGAAAGGTCTGCGAATAAGAACTCAGAGGTCCGAATTTCATTGAGCACGCGCTCGCTGATCACTCCTTCGTGCTCGATGTCATCGGCGCGAATGGCTCGAATGCCGAAGGAACGGAAGACCGAGCGCACAGCGTCAGCCACATCGGTGAGTTCGGGATGCTTGGGGTCCATCCACATCATGATGAATGCGGTCCCACTTCGATATCGAGACGCTGCGCCCGACTGAAGCCCGTCCGGACGAGTAGGCGGAGCCGCCTCAATGAGCCGGAGGACAGCGTTCAAATCGCCAACACTGGTTCGAAAGTCATCAAGGGCGCGTGAGGGCGAGACACTTGTACCTTCAGACTGCTCGGCCGGCTGGAACCCAAGCACGGTTCCCTCATCGTGAACGACATCGGCGCGACGGTACTGAAACTTCCTGAGTCGCAGGGCAGCCCGAATCGCCTTCGCGGCAACTTTGACGTCGTGAACGTCCTCTGTTCCTGTGAGTGCCGAGGATCGAGCAGCGTCTGCAAGGGCGGCGCATAGAGGTAGTGCCTGATCGATTGCAGACAGCGCTCTTTTCTGTAGCGGACTGGGCAGCTGCTTCCAGAAGTAGTCCGGCTCCCAGAAGTTCGGACCGGAAAATAATCCGCCCGTTGAATCATGGGCTTCGTCCATGCCGGGAAGCTGAGCTACTTCGGCGAAGTGGGCTTCAACGCGCTCGGATAGTTCGCGGAGGGACTGACGCAGCGATTCGGACATAGGTGAGCACGCCGAGGCGGTGTTTGGGAAATCTAACTTCAATGTCGGAACGGGTATCGCCCATATCCGGATAGTGGCGACTGTCGCCCATAACCAAACGGTGGCGCGAGTTCCGGCGCCGCTCCCGGTGCAAGCCTGAAGCTTGCGCATCGGCGCTGCCCGTCATGAACGGCGCACGCATGCCGGGGCGATGCACGATGTGGCCGCCGCCGCTCGCGCCCCGGCTTCGACACCGCGCCGCCCGCTGGACGAGCGGCGGCAGCGCGGGCGCGGTCGGCGCTGCCGCAGGCGAACGGTCGTGATGGGCAGGCAACGCGAGCCACGCCGGCACCGCGCCCTTCAGGCACGCTGCACGCGGGCCGCGCTCAGGAACTCGGCCCGCAGTTGCGCGTCGGCCTCGAAGCAGCCGGCGTAGGCCTGGGTGTGCACGCGCTCGTCGCCGCGCCGGTCTTCGCCCAGCAGCAGGCACAGCTGCTCGGCCTCGATCACGCAGGCGGCGCCGAGCGCGCGGCCGTGGGTGACCATCGCCTCGGCGATGTCGCGCGTCATCCACTCCT
>CAYXEY010000553.1:0-4057 GCA_964464105.1 uncultured Planctomycetaceae bacterium | reverse complement strand
CCCAACGGCTGCGGCAAGTCCAACGTCGTCGACGCCATCAAGTGGGTCCTCGGCGAACAGTCCGCCAAGAGCCTCCGCGGCAAGCAGATGATGGACGTCATCTTCAACGGCTCGGGCGGACGCAAGCCGGCCAACATGGTCCAGGTCGACCTGACCTTCGACAACACCGATCACACCCTGCCGACCGACCAAACCGAGGTGGTCGTATCGCGACGCCTGTATCGATCAGGCGAGAGCGAATACCTGATGAACAAGCAGGTCTGCCGCCTGAAGGACGTGCGCGAATTGTTCCTCGACACCGGCATCGGCGTCGATGCCTACAGCGTCATCGAGCAGGGCCGCGTCGATAGTCTCCTGCAGGCCAACCCGCTCGACCGCCGCACGATCTTCGAAGAGGCCGCGGGCATCAACAAGTACAAGGCCCGCAAGAAGGAGGCCGTCCGCCGGCTGGAGCGCGTCGATCAGAACCTCCTCCGCCTGCAGGACATCGTGGACGAAGTGGACAAGCGTCTGCGCAGCGTGAAGCTGGCCGCCGGCAAGGCGCGGAACTACCAGACCTATGCCCAGCGCCTACGCGAATTGCGCAGCCGCTACGCCCTCGCCGAATACTGCCGCCATCGCGACGCCGGCGATGCCCTCGACCGCGAAGTCTCCGGACTGACCGATCAATCGACGCAGCTCCGCACCGATCTCGCCGCCGCCGAGGCCCGCGCGAGCGAGGCCAACGTCAGCATCGTCGATGCCGACCGCGAAATCACCCAGACCGAGGGCCGGCTGCTGACAGCACAATCGCAGCTGGCCGCAGGCGAAGAGCGCAAGACCGCGGCAGCCAAGCGCATCGAGGATCAATCGGCCCTGCTGGATCGCTCCCGCGAGCGGCTTGCCGGATTCGATGAGCAGATGGCCTCCATCGCCGCCCGTATGACCGAGCAGCGCGAAGCCGCCGACGCCATCGAGGCCACGCTCAAGACCGTGCGCGATGAATCCGCCGATCGCCAATCGCGCGATCACGTCCTGGCGACCACGTTGAACGACGCCCGCCGCCAGCTTGAAGAGGCCAAGGCCGGCATCATCGATCTGCTCCGCCGCGGCAGCCAGTTGAACAACGAAATCAGCAGCCTCGACATTCAGCAGAATTCGCTCAACGCCGAGAAGGGCAAGCTCGACGCCCGCGATGCCGCCGTCGCCGCCGAACTCGCCGAGGCTCTTGCGAAGCAAGCCGATCTACAGGCTCGCCTCGCGAACTTCGAGCAGCTCATCCGGGAGCAGACCGCGCAGCTCGACGACACCACGACCAGGCTCGCCGGCGTCGCCGCCGATCGCGCCAAGCTGCTCGATCAGCATGCCGCCGCCAAGGAATATCGCAGCGGACTCGAAAGCCGCCGCCAGTTGCTCGAAGAACTCGATCGCGCCCACGAAGGCCTGATGGCCGGCGCCCGCGACATCCTCGCCAAACGCGAAGCCGATACCAGCGGCGCGACCTTTGCCTACGTCCACGGTGCACTCGGCGAACTCTTCGAGACCGACATGGCCCACGCCGGTATCGTCGAAGCCGTGCTCGGCGAGACGCAGCAGTTCCTCGTGGCCGACACCCGCGACGCCCTGTTGGGTGACCGCGAGGCCCTTGCCGAAGTCGGCGGACGCATCCAAGCATTCTGTCTTGATTCCGTGCCCCCGGCCATCGGCGGGCCCGATCTCACCACGCAAGAAGGCTGCATCGCCCGCGTGCTCGACTGGGTGCGATATCCGGCCGAATGCGAGCGCCTCGCCCGCCACCTCCTGGGTCGAACTTACGCCGTCGCCTCGTCCGATCACGCGCGGCAATTGTCCACCATCGACCCCGGCGCACGCTTTGTCACCATGGATGGCGTGGTCTTCGAACCCGATGGCCGAATCGGCGTCGGCGCGCTCGGCAGCGGCCCCGGCATGATCAGCCGCCGCAGCGAGCTGCGCGAGCTGGCCCGCAACCTTGCCGAAGTCGATGAGCGCATCGTCTATTTGAAGACCCAGATGGAGCGGACGCTCTCAGAAGCAACTTCGCTCGAAGCGCAGCAGAAGGAAGTTCGCGACACGTTGCACAAGTCGCAGAATGATCGCGTCTCGATACAGGCCCAGCTCGCCGGGGTCGACAGCTCGGTCAAGCGGCTCTCCGACGAGCGACCGCTGATCGCATCGGAAGTGTCGATCGTCGTGCGCCGGCTCGAAGAAGCCCGCACCCGCCAGGCCGCCAGCCGCGAAGCCCTGACCGGCATCGAGCAGCGCAGCGCCGAGAGCGAGCGCGTCGTTGAAGGTCTCACCACAAAGATCACCGCGCTCGAAGAAGAGCGCTCCACGCTGATCGAGACAATCACGCAGCTCAAGGTCCGCATCGGCGAACTCAGTCAGCAGCGCAATGCCTCCGTCGAGGCCATCGCCACGCTCGACGCTTCGCGGATCGCCCTCGAGGCCGATCGTGACAAGGCCATGCGTGACGTGCAGGAGGCGCAGGAGCGCATCGAAGCGTCGCGCCGCCAGATCGACCAGGTCATCGGCGAGATCGAGCGGCTCACCGCCGAGTGCGCCGAATTGACCAGTCGCGCCGCCGCCCTCCGCGATCAGCGCGATGAGCTTCGCCATGAAGTCGAGCAACTCAGCGCCGACATGCGACGCCTGCGGAGCGAAATCGAATCGGTCGATGCCCAGTGCCACGAGCGGCAGGTCAAGCTGCACGAAGAGCGCGTCCGACAGGAAGACCTTGCCACCCGCGTCGCCCAGGAGCTGTCGGTCGATCTCGTCGCCCAGGCCGAGGGTTATGTCGCCGAGGAAAATCAGGATTGGCCGGCAGTCGAGGCCGAGATCGAAGAGCTTCGCGCCAAGATCGAGCGGCTGGGCAACGTGAATCTCGACGCCATCACCGAGCAGGAAGAATTGGAGAAGCGCAGCGAGTTCCTCTCCACGCAGCTCAAGGATCTGCGCGACAGCCAGGCGCAGCTGAACGAACTCATCGAGCGGCTGAATGTAGAATCGCGCGAGCGGTTCATCCAGACCTTCGCCGCCGTGCAGGAGCAATTCAGCGGGCTCTTCAAGCGGCTCTTCGGCGGCGGCAAGGCCGAACTGGTGCTGCAGGACCCGAACGACGTGCTCGAATGCGGCATCGACATCGTCGCCCGCCCGCCCGGCAAGGAGCCGCAGTCGATCAGCCTGCTCTCCGGCGGCGAGCGAACCATGACCGCGATCGCCCTGCTGATGGCGGTGTTCAAGAGCCGCCCGTCGCCCTTCGTGCTGATGGACGAAGTTGACGCCGCGCTGGATGAGGCCAACAACGTGCGCTTCAACCACGTGGTGCAGGACTTCGCCACCGGCAGCCAGTTCATCGTCATCACGCACAGCAAGCGAACGATGGCCATCGCCGACGTGATGTACGGCATCACCATGCAGGAAGCCGGCGTGAGCAAGCGCGTCAGCGTGCGATTCGACGACGAGCGTCCGGCTGAATCGGCGGCGTGAACAAGGCCTGGCCTTGCAGAACCGGCACTTGTGAATCCGCCATTTGTGGGACCGGCCAATGGCCGGTTTTCCGTACAGGCCATTGGCCTGTACCACAATGCCCGCCACGGCAAACCACGACCTTTGTCGCCCGCAGGGCGCACGCTGGTATCCGGTGGTTTCAACCACCGGAAGCCGAATCCCCCCAATTCCCCCCGCCCGGACAGGGCCGACGCGCCTCCGCACATCGACCCGCGTATGATTTCAAGGGAAGACCCACGCGGAGCCCGCCATGCCATCCGCCGCACCCCGCATGCGTAAGATCGAAGTACTCCTCGTCGTAATTGCTCTCGGCGCCACCGCCGGACTGATTGCTACTTCATTGCCGTCGTTGCGAGCGTCAATGCACATGGATTCCTGCAAATCCAATCTGTCCGGCATATGGGGCGCAATGAATATCTACGCGGGCGATGGTGACAAATTCCCTGCCATATCGAATGGCTCGGGGAATGGCGAGATGAGACTGTTCCAGAGTCGCCATCGAAAACCAGCAACTGCAGACCTTCCCTCTCCGACCGCCGACCTGTGGATG
>CAYXEY010000552.1:0-4058 GCA_964464105.1 uncultured Planctomycetaceae bacterium | reverse complement strand
ATCAACGGCTTCAACCACTCGCTGGCATTCACCACCGGGCGGTTTCCCGAGCCGATTCAGATCACGCCGCGCAATCGGGCAATTACCGAAGGCGCCTGCCGATATTGTCACGCCGAAATCGTGCAAATGATCGACACGGCACCCCATGGCCAGGACGCGCTCGATTGCATCCGGTGCCATGCGGACGTGGGGCACTCACGCTGATGATGAGATTGGAGTCGATGGAATGACGGACGATATTCAACCCCGGCAAGAATCCACGCAAACAACGCATCGCCCGAGGGTGCTGATTGGCGCGTTGCTGTTCATGGCCGTCATGACGTTTGGCGTCGTGGCCCTGCTGATGAACATCTTCGAGCACAAGCAGGAGGCGCGGAACCCGTTTTTCCGCGTGGTGGAGCTGAATGATGAAACCGAAGATCCCGCGCTGTGGGGCAAGAACTTCCCCATGCAGTACGACGGCTATCGCCGCACGGTCGACATGGTTCGGACGCGCTTCGGCGGGAGCGAGGCCCTGCCGCGCACGCCGAGCAGAGCCGACCCGCGAGCGATCGTCTCGCAGTCGCGGCTGGAAGAGGATCCACGCTTGAAGGTCATGTGGGCGGGCTATCCGTTCGCCACCGATTTTCGCGAGGAGCGCGGACACGCCTACATGCTCGACGATCAGACCTTTACCCGGCGGCAGGAGTTCGGCATGGCCGGCACCTGTCTGCACTGCCACGCGTCGATGTATGTGCCCTACAAGAAGGCCGGCGATGGCGACCTGATCAAGGGCTTCGAGAAGCTCAACCCGCTGCCCTATGCCGAGGCACGGACTCATGCCAATCGGGCGATTGGCTGCATCGATTGTCACGATCCGCAGACGATGGCGCTGCGCGTGACGCGACCCGGCTTTCTCGAAGGCATTCGCGTGGCCAAGGCCGCCGCGGGCATTGAGAACTATGACGTCAACACCATGGCCACGCGGCAGGAGATGCGGACCTATGTCTGCGCGCAGTGCCACGTTGAGTACTACTTCAAGGGCAAGGAAAAGCGGCTGACGTATCCGTGGTTCAAGGGATTGAAGGCCGATGAGATTCTTTCTTATTACGAAGAGGTTGATTTCGCCGATTGGACGCATGCCGACACGGGTGCGCGGGTGCTCAAGGCGCAGCATCCCGAGTTTGAATTGTGGAGCCAGGGCATTCACAGTCGCGCGGGCGTGGCCTGCGCCGACTGCCACATGCCGTACGAACGCGTCGGCGCACTGAAGATCAGCGATCATCACGTGCGCAGCCCGCTCTTGAACATCAACAACGCCTGCCAGACCTGCCACAAGGAGCCGGAGGCGGAGTTGAAGACCCGCGTCGAGACGATTCAGCAGCGAACCTATCAGACCCGGAGCCTGGCGATGGATGCGCTGGTCGATCTGATCGGCGACATCAAGGCCGCCCGCGCCGCCGGTGCCACCGACGAGGCCCTCGCCCCCGCGCGGACGCAGCAGAAGCGGGCCCAATTCCTGCTGGACTTCATCGAAGCCGAGAACTCGATGGGGTTTCATGCCGATCAGGAATCGACCCGCATCCTGGCGCTGTCGATCGACCACGCCCGCAAGGGGCAGGTTGCGCTGCGCGGGATTGCTGCGACAGCGAAAAACACCGGCAAATCAGAATGAGCAGCCGAATATTCGGGTAGTGCAGACCTCTGGTCTGCCGAAATCCCAGCAAGTGGACACGGGGAATCGATTTCGACGCCTCATCAAAGAGGAGCGTGTTTCTCCATTTCGCAGCTTGTGATAAACGGCGGCAATGGGGCACAATGATCGGTCTGGCATAAGCACGGCGACTTGAATGAGCCGCCGCCGGAACATAACCACTCACTCAAAAGAGAAATCCATGAATGCACGACAGGACAACAATGCAACGGATCCGCAGCGAAGGGCCCTTCTGAAAAGCACGGGTGTCGCCATGGTGGCGGGATGGGCCGGCTCGGGCGCCATCACGTCGCTCGCCGCCGCCGAGGACACCGACAAGACTGGAGCCGCGAGCCGCAACAACGCCGCACTGGGATTGCGGCTGCAAGGGGTTCAGCATTTCGGGCTGACCGTGCAGAATATGGATCGCGCATTCGCGTTCTACACGGAAGTGCTCGGCGGCACCGAGATCATGCGCGACGGTGATTTTCAGGGCGAGCGCATCCACAACACCCTGCTGACCGATCAGGAAATCGAAGCCCGCGTGCGCAACGTCAATCCGCGCACCATGGGTGTGCCGGACTTGAAGGGCGGCGCCCAGCGATTGGACGTTCGGTTCATCCAGTTCGACAACGTGGTGATCGAACTCCTGCAATATCGCGACGTCGAGCAGCCCGCCGGCAAAGGGGCCAGTTTCGCCGAACCGCTGGATCACATGAGCCCCGCGTTTCCCCGGATGATGCACATCTGCTTTCACATTCGCGACGATGTCGACTTTAACAAGTTCATCGCGGACCTGGAGGCCGAGTCCGCCAAGCGCGGCATGACCCAGGTAAGGGCCAACCGCATCCTGACGGTCAGAAGCGAGAAAGAGCGCCTGGCAGCGCCCGCCGAATCCAACAGCAACGGCATCACGGAAGGTCGGTCCAACGGCTGGAGGCTGATCTACTGCAAGGGACCGGAGGGCGAGCAGCTCGAGTTCGTTCAGGCGCTGGGGCCGGTCAAGAAGACTTTTGATGAGGCGCGAAATGCACGGCAAAAGGCCGTCATTCGGTCAGGTGGGGACAAGTTGTCGGGGTCGAATAGAGCACGCTCAAAGCAAACGTCGGAGTGATTGTGACGTCCAGACATTTGGTTCGACAAAAGGGCGGAGTATCCCCGGAAAGTTGGGTTGATCTGACCGAAACGTCAACAGAGACCAGAATACCTCTGGCTAATCCGAAATCCCGACTTGGCGACGCATAAAGCAGTATATTCGGCCGTATCGTTCCCCGCAGATGCACTCAGCAGTGTCATGTTCAATGTCCTCGGATACCCCCATTTTGCTGGTCCAACGACCATCGGAAATTTGTCGAGAAGCATGGGTCCACTGGCTTCCTTTTACATAAAGTGCCACTTTGAGAAACCCTTCCTCTAAACTCCCGTTATCGCAAACCTCGTAACTCATACTCTTGAATACACTCATCAATGAGAAAACATCCATCGTCTTAGAATTAGACGGCCAATGATACCCACCCCGTTGGGGCGTCCAATTGATTGAAGTGTCGCCAGCCGCCCAAGCAATACAATTGTATCTATTATCTTCGTCGCTTGACTGATGATAGTGGCCAACTGCCGAAGGAAATGCTCGATCGATCCAGTCAGACACGCTGAATATGACCCTCTTGGACGCCCCACTCAAGCCAATCTCGAGTCATGCCATAGAGGTTTCCCAGATTCTTTTCCCTGACTGGATCAGCACTTGTGATTGTCGCCAAAGCATGAAACCAGTGGTCGGGGTTCCTCTGCAATGACTTCAGAATCAAAGGAACAGCCGCCATTCCCTTATCAATAATAGATTGATAAGACGGCAACGTTGTGATTTCAAAAATGTCCATTCCACGTTTATCTTCAGTCTTCCAAGCGGCGATCAGTTCGGCAATCTCTTGATTTTCAAAATTGTAGATCGCCACATTCTCAGTCGGATTGGACCGAAAGGGAGTTGTCATTGGACTGACGGGCGGCGGAAAGACTGCCGTCCAGCGAGCTAATACAGATGTACTAGTGCTATCTGCCATGATCTAATACCTCCCCCGCCTTAATGACTTTATCAAGCCATCCATGGAGCGCTTTGGCGGCTTCAAAATCGAAGAGCATTGTCGCTTCGACTTCCCGTATGAAGTCTCCCTTTGCTTCTCTTTTCTCAGGCACGGGGCTTCCTACCCTTCCCTCAGATGTTAACTTGAACACCTCTCGCTCAGGAATCGCCCCTCGTTCATTAAACACTGACATTTGCACGAGACCCCGCGGATTGATTCCCCCCGTCACGCCAGTGACAAAGATTACACGGAAGAACTGGCTCTTCTTATAAAGAAATCCGACTTCGTCCTTTTCAAGACCTGCGTCT
>CAYXEY010000551.1:0-4063 GCA_964464105.1 uncultured Planctomycetaceae bacterium | reverse complement strand
TGGAAAGCCACCGTGGTCATGCCGCTGCGGTTCGGGATACGGCCCGTCTGCATGGCGGCGCGGCCGGGCGTGCAGCTCGGTTGCGCATAGAAGGAATAGAAGGTCATCCCGTCGGCCGCCATGCGGTCGATATTGGGCGTGGGCATGCCGCGCCCCTCGCCGCCACCATAGGGACCAAGATCGCCGTAGCCAGTGTCGTCGGAGACGATGAACAGGATGTTCGGTTTGTCGGCGCTGCTCGCGTGCGCCGAAAACAATGCGGCGGCAGCCACCGCGGGCCAGAATACGATGCGTTTCATTTTTCCCCCAGCTTGACTCGACGACTGACCAGGCACCACCGCGTCGCGATCGAAGGCTCGTGAGGCGGCAGCCGCATCGTATGGGCGTACCGGCAATACGTCCAATGCGGATTACGTTACATATTGATACGATCGGCGCATGAAAGATCTGCGCCTGCTGGAGTTCGCAATCGCGCTGGGTCGGCATCGCAACTTCGCGCGCGCAGCCAGGACACTGCACGTGACGCAGCCGACGCTGAGTCGAGGCATCGCGTCGCTCGAGGCCAGCCTCGGAGTGCGCCTCTTCGATCGCACCACGCGCCACGTGGTGCCCACCACGATCGGCAGCGCGTTCCTCGAGCACGCCGATGCGCTGCTCCGGCAAGCGGCTCAGCTGATCGAACTGGCCGGGCACCAGAGTGAGTCGCTGAATGGTCATCTGGTCGTCGGATCGGGACCGTTTCCGCTCGAGTGCAGCGTGCTGATCGCGGTCGCCCGGTTGACCAGACTTCACCCGGCGCTGCGAATCCGCGTCACCGAGGGCGCATGGCGCGACCTGCCCGGGGCACTGCTGTCGGGTTCGGTCGAGGTGGCGGTCATGGAGGTGTCGGTCCTGATGGATGACCACCGGTTGCGGGTCGAGCCTATGCCGCGCCACTGCGGCTGCCTGGTTTGCCGCACAGGCCATCCATTGACGAAGCTGAAGCGGGTTACGCAGGAGGACCTCGAACCGTACCCTTTCGTCGGCATTCCGATCACTCGCGAAATCGGAACGACCATAGGCCAGCCGAGCCGCATGCTGGAGGTGGATCACGCAAGTGGCGACCTGACGCCGCTCATCGTGACGACATCACTGCATGCCATGATCGAACTCGTGCAGGCCACCGACGGAGTGGGTCTCTACCCGATCTCGCTGCTGCGCAAGGAATCCATGGCAGGTCGGTTGGCAGTCCTGGACACCAACCTTAAACTTCCGTCGACCGGTTACGGCATCGCGACGCTGCGAAGTCGAACTCCGTCGGCCGCCGCGTTGGCATTCATGCAGGTACTGCGGGAGGTCGAGCAGGAACACGTGGACAGACAACAGGCTGTCACCATGCCGGCTCAAGCGCGCCCGAAGGGGCGTCGACAACGGCGGCGGGGCTGAATTGCTTCGCAGCCGACCAGGCAGGCGCCGCCCGGACAAAGGCCTACGGCGCCAGCTTGCGCTTGATCGCCCGCCCCAGTGGTACCGGCAGGCCGGCGGGCCGACTCATCACGTGCGGCAGCAGCTTGAGCTGCAGGCCCGAAATCGCGCTCGGGACGACGGCGTCGATCAGGTGCGGGCCGGGCGTCGCGAAAGCGCGCTCGAGCGCAGTGACGAACTCGGCCGTCGTCGTCGCGCGCACGGAAGGCACGCCCATGCCGTTGCCCATCTGTACGAAATCGAGCGCCGGCTTGCGCAGGTCGAGCTGGTCTCCCGCCTTGGGACCGGCCTCGGCGGCTCCGACGCGCTGCAGTTCGACGTTCAGGATCGAGTAGGCTCGGTTGTTGAGGATGCCCGCGACGACATTGAGTTTCTCACGCGCCGTCGTCCACAGCGCCTGGATGGTGTACATCGCCGAGCCATCGCCAACCAGGGCCAGCACGGGACGATCCAGGCACGCGACGGCGGCGCCGACCGCGCACGGCAGGCCCTGCCCGATGGCGCCACCGGTGAGTGCGAGCACGTCGTGACGCGGTGCGCCGGCGGTCATCAAGGGCAGCATGACGCCTGAAGTCTGCGCCTCGTCGACGATGATCGCGCGATCGGGCAACAGATGGCCGATGGCCTTGAAGACCTTCTCGGCCGTGAACTTTCCGCGCGGCCGCCCCGGGCGCACCGGCTTCTGGACGACAGGCACGGCATCGGTCGCTCCGACCACTCGAACCAGCTTTTCGAGGCTGCCGAGCGCATCCTGCTGCGGGCTCGCCAGCACATGCACCGTGCAACCATCCGGCACGAGGTAGCTCTTCTTGCCGGGGTAGGCGAAGAAGGGCTAGGAATCACTGACGAGGCGGTCCGCAAGGGCCGCTGAAGTCGCAAGAGGTAGAGGATGCTGGAGAAAGCGAACGGCGGCCTGTAATCGGCCGCAGCGGGGATGAAACGATCGCCCTGACGCGAAAGCGTGGTGACTTCCAGCGAGTGGCTTATCGCTTGATAGGTCCGCAACTTGGTTCCGCCCCGGAGGGGAAGGTACTATTCCCCTCCGGGGAGTAGTGCGTCCCTCCGATGGCGTTCTCCAATCGGGGCGGGTGTAGCTCAATGGTAGAGCTGCGGCTTCCCAAGCCGCTGACGAGGGTTCGATTCCCTTCACCCGCTCCATCTCAACCACGGAGGTTGACATGGACGCACTCACAAGCGATGTCGCCTCCGACGTTTGGCAAGACTGGCGCAGTTTCGACTGGGCCGGCATCTACCAGACGGCGCGGAGGTTGCAGACACGCATAGCGAAGGCAATACGGAAAGGCGACTGGCGGGACGCAAAACGTCTGCAGCGGTTGCTGATCCGCTCGATGAGCGGCAAAGCGCTTGCCGTCCGTCGAGTCACAGAAAATCAAGGTAGCAAGACTCCGGGTGTGGACGGGGACACCTGGTCCACTCCGGAATGCAAATGGCAGGCGGTCCAGCGTTTAACGACGCGAGATTACCGGCCACTGCCCCTGAGACGGGTTCACATTCCCAAGACCAACGGATGGAAACGTCCGCTGGGCATTCCGACGATGAAGGACCGGGCGATGCAGGCCGTTACGAGCGCGAACTCCTACGGTCTCCGGTCCGACCGTTCAACGGCGGATGCAATCGTCCAGTGCCCCCCGGGCTGGGGTAAACGGCGACATCCTAAGAAGGGCAAGCGTTGGATCAAACGACGCTACTTTCGCAAGGAAGGTGCCGGCGATTGGGTGTTTGCCGTGGACAAGCTCCGCTTGCTGCGATTCTCGGAGTTTCTGCACCGGGAACACATCAAACTCAAATCGGAAGCGAGTCCGTTCGATCCTGCATGGGACGACTACTTTGCCGAACGTCTTGGTCGGCGAATGGCGCAAACCCTGATGGGACGGCGGAAATTGCTCTGGGTGTGGAAGCGACAAGGCTGTCAGTGTCCGAACTGCCGCCAGCCGATCACGACAAAGAGCGGCTGGCACACGCATCATCGACGATGGCGATGCCACGGCGGCACGGATCACGTGACCAATCTGGTGCTCTTGCATCCGACTTGTCACAGACAGCATCATTCGCGCAAGCGCGGTATGAAGAGTCGAGCCAAGATGGGAAAGCCTGCCTTGATCGAAGTGTAGAGCCGGTTTCTCCTGCAAGGAGAAGCTTTTTGGCTGCTTGAGCCGTGTGAGGCGAAAGTCTCACGCACGGTTCTTAGGGGAGGGGGTCGCCGCGAGGCTTCCCCCTCACCCGACTCAAGACGAGGGTCCGATTCCCTTCGCCCGCTCCATTCGTGCTCTGAATCTTTGCTGGATCGTTGCCGACTGCGGCCTGACGATGGTCCTGCCCGCCACGGCCCCACCCGTGTCGCCCGAAGAAGGATTCGGGCAAGCTGTCTGATGACGCGAACCACTGCAATCCGGAGAAATACGGGACGATCCGCTTGACCTGAATCAAGGTTCGGCGAGGGCGTCAAACCTACATTCCAAGGAACGCAAGAATTTCCCGCGGCGCCCCACGTCGTGGATCGCGCGGATCGAGCGGGACCCGGCGGGGAGACGGAGCATGCTTCAACGCCGCAGGGCATTGGCCTTCGTGACCGCGCTGT
>CAYXEY010000550.1:0-4101 GCA_964464105.1 uncultured Planctomycetaceae bacterium | reverse complement strand
CGTGTCCGGCCGTGGCCCGCATCAGACCCATGAGGATGCGCAGCGTGGTGGTCTTGCCCGCACCGTTGGGTCCGAGGAAGCCGAAAATAGCCCCCGACGGAATGGCCAGGTCAACGCCTTCGAGCGCGTGCACCGTGCCATACGTCTTGTAGAGCCCGCGGATGTCGATGCAGGCGGGGTTTGCATTATGATGCGGCACGCGCGGCTCCGGTCAGGAGGAATGGCGGCATGAGACCTCGGATTATATCGACGAGACTGATTACGGCTGCGATTGCGGCAGGGTTCATCCATTTCAGCGCCGTTGGCTGCCAGGAGCCGACGGCGGTCGGCGTGGAATTGACCTCTGCGGAGGGTTCATCGAATGTACCTGAGACGCTCGCGATGGTCAGTCAATCGCCGCCGATCGTTGCCGCTTCTCGGCCTGCCGATGGAGAAACCCACGTGAACGTGCCTGCTGATCTGATCGTGCGAAATGCCAAGGTCTGGACGGGCAATCGCGATGCACCGTCCGCCGATGCGTTCGCCATTGCAGGTGGGTCATTTGTCGCCGTCGGTCGCGAGGCCGACGTCATGAAACTGAAGACAGCGAAAACCACCATCCTCGATGCTCACGGCCGCCGGGTTATTCCGGGGTTAATTGACTCCCATCTGCACCTCATCTCCGGCGGGCAGCAGCTTGGGCGGCTCAATCTGCGCGAGGTCAAGGACCGCAAGGAGTTCGTACAGGCCGTGCGCGACTACGCCGCATCAAGAAAGCCCGGCGAGTGGGTGCTCGGCGGGCGCTGGTCCACCGAGAGTTGGGCTGATCCAGCGCAGCCGACGCGGCAGTGGATCGACGTGGCGACCGGCGACACGCCCGCGCTGCTGGAGCGCATGGATGGCCACGGGGCCCTGGCGAATTCAGCGGCCTTGAAGCTTGCGGGTATCGATGCGAGAGGGCCGGACGATCCGCCCGGCGGACGCATCGATCGCGACCCCTCCACGCGCGAGCCAACCGGCATCCTGAAGGAAGGCGCGATCGATCTGGTTCGCAAGCACATTCCGCCGGCGTCGGTATCGGAGTTGCGCGAGGCGCTGGCCATGTCCATGCGCGAGGCCAATCGGTTCGGTATCACCTGTGTGCACACGATGTCGAATTGGAGCGACGTGGCGGTGCTGGACGCCGCGCGCTCGACAAACGACCTCACGCTGCGCGTGCGCGTCTACGTGATGGAAGACGACTGGCTGCCTTTCGTCGACAAGGCCAAAGCACACAACGCCGACGACTGGGTTCGAATCGCCGGATTCAAACAATTTGCAGATGGCTCGCTTGGTTCGCGGACCGCGTACATGGCCGAGCCGTTCGCCGACACGCCCGGCAATCGCGGACTGCCTCAGCCGGTCATCAGTCCGGCCGAGAACTTGTCCAAGATGTGCGCGGCGGCGCGGACGGCGTATTTCGGAAGTGCTATCCATGCGATTGGCGACGCAGCCAATCACGATGTGCTGGATGTCTACCAGGAGATTTCGCCCAAGCTGGCCGCAGTGTGTTCCTCGATCAATTCCATCCGCGAAAAGGCAGCGCCGACGTATCGCATTGAACATGTCCAACATCTGCTGCCCGCCGACATCGAGCGATTTGCGAAGGTCGGCGTTGTTGCATCCATGCAGCCGCTGCACAAGGCCGATGACGGACGCTATGCCGAAGCTGCCATTGGCAAGGAGCGCTGCAAGTCGAGCTATGCGTTTCGATCCTTGCTAGACGTTGGCGCGACGCTCGCTTTCGGCAGCGATTTTCCCGTCGTCACGCTAGACCCGTTCAAGGGCATGCACGCCGCCGTGACCGGCAAAACGCTGGATGGCAAGGTGTTTGTTCCGGAGCAGAACATCAAGGTGGAGGAAGCGCTGACCGCTTACACGCGGAGGAGCGGAGGCGTGCGGTGAGGGATCCAGTCTCGGCATCATTCGCGTGGGGGCGCTGGCCGACTTTGCCATTCTCAATGACGACATTTTGTCGATGAAGCCGGATAATTTACCCAACACCTGGGTGGCATACACTTACGTCGGCGGCAGGCAGGTCTGGCCGGCGGCGGGGCGGTAGCGTCCCCCCTCCGTGGGGGACGACGAATGGTGTTTATGGCTTGCGTCCAACGTATCCTCGAAGTGTCGCCAGGTTCTTCATATCCAATTCAATGCTTCGCCCATCATCGCCCTTGTCTGTTTCAAGAATACGGGGAATGTGCGCCAGCCGCGGATCATTGAGCAGTCGAACAAAACCCGCCTTACCGATCTGGCCCTCGCCGATGTGCTCATGCCGGTCGAGTCGACTGCCCAGTCCAGCCTTGCTGTCGTTGACGTGCAGGCAGGCGATGCGGCTCAAGCCAATGGTCGAATCAAGCTCGGCCATCATCTCGTCATACTTACCGGCATCGCGCAGGTCGTATCCCGCGGCGAACAGGTGGCACGTGTCGATGCACGCCCCGAGTCGCTCGGGTTCCTTCACACCATCAACGATGCCACGGAGCTCCGAGGGCTTCGACCCGATGGTGCTGCCCTGACCGGCGGTGTTTTCGAGCAGGACTTTCGTCCTGAACCCGGCGGTCGCCTTGTGAACTTCGTCCAGTCCTGCGGCGATTCGCCGGATGCCTTCGTCGACTCCCGCGCCAAGATGCGCGCCGGGATGCAGCACGAGCCCGAGCAATCCGAGAGCTTCGCAGCGCTCCAGTTCGTCAATCGTCGCTCGGATGCTCTTCTGCCGATTCTCACCCTCCGGCGCTCCGAGATTGATGAGGTAAGTCGCGTGCGCAACGATCGGCGCGATCTGCGATTGCTTCCACGCACCGACAAATGCCGAAATCGATGCATCATCCATCGGCTTGGCGACCCATTGCCGCTGGTTCTTCACGAAGATCTGAAGACAGTCGCATCCGGCGGAGTGGGCCAGCTCGAAGGCCAGCTGCAATCCGCCTGCAGTGGACATGTGTGCGCCGAAGCGCTGGGTTGACTTTGGATTGCTCATGGAATGTGTGCCACTGCTTCAAGCCGTGCGAGTACGAGGGATTCCATTCTCGCCATATCCACGGCTTGAAGCAGTGGCACACGTCTAGTCACGACGATGGTCGTTATTTCATACGACGAGCGATTTCGTCCGCGAATTCCTGAGTGCCGGTCGAGCCGCCGAGGTCGTAGGTGCGAATCTTGCCCTCGCCGAGGACCGATTCGACCGCCTTGGTGATCCGCGTGGCTGCGGACTGCTCGCCGATGTGCTCCAGCATCATGACCGCCGACATGAGCAGGGCAGTCGGGTTCACTTTGTTTAGTCCCGTGTACTTCGGCGCCGAGCCGTGGACGGCCTCGAACACCGCGCAGTTGGCTCCGAAATTCGCTCCCGGCGCGACGCCCAATCCGCCCATCATGCCGGCGCACAGGTCGGAAATAATATCCCCGTAGAGATTCTCGGTGACGATGACGTCGTAGAGCTTCCACTTGGTGACGAACTGCATGCACTGGTTGTCGACGATGTTGTCGCCGAACTCGATGTCGGGATACTCCTTGGCGACTTCGCGGCAGGTGTTGAGGAAGAGGCCGTCGGCGATCTTCATAATGTTCGCCTTGTGCACGCACGTGACCTTCTTGCGCTTGTGCTTGCGGGCGTATTCCATGGCCGCCTTGGCGATCCGCTTCGACGCCGCGACGCTGATGACCTTCTTGGCGAGCGCGACGGTCGGCGTGGTCATGTATTCGATCTGGGCGTACAAATCCTCGGTGTTCTCGCGGAAGATGACGAGATCGAGTCCGGCAAACGGCGTCGGCACACCCGGAAGCGTCCGCACCGGTCGCACGCAGGCGTACAGGTCAAGCTTCTTGCGCAGGGTGACGTTGGCCGAGACCGAGCCTTTGCCGATCGGGGTGGTCATCGGCCCCTTGAGGGCCAGGCCAATCTTGCGAATCGCCTCGATGGTCTCATCGGGCACGATCGGCTTGCCGCCCTGGATGCACTTCTCGCCGGCGGGCATGTCGATCCAATCGATCTTGGCCCCCGATGCGTTGAGGACGGTCTCAACCGCCTTCATCAACTCCGGCCCGGTGCCGTCGCCGCGAATCATGACTGCTTGGTGACCC
>CAYXEY010000549.1:0-4109 GCA_964464105.1 uncultured Planctomycetaceae bacterium | reverse complement strand
AACCGACATCGGACAACCAGGAACCGCAGGCGCCTGAGGCGCCTCCGGCGAGTCGAGTCAACCGAATCGGTATCTTTGTTGGTGCGGTGGTCGTCCTATTGCTCTCTTTCGCGGGGGCGGCCCTGTTCTACAAGGGTGAGAAGGCACAGTCTGCGCAGACTACAGTCGCAAAGAATCAACCGGCGCTGGCGAGCGACCAGTCGCCGACGTTTGGCAATCCGGATGCCAAGGTGCACATCGTGGAGTTCTTCGATCCGGCCTGCGAAACGTGCGCCGCGTTCTTCCCGCACGTGAAAACACTGATGTTGGAGAACCCGGACAAGATCCGGCTTTCGCTGCGCCATGTCACCTTCCACAAGGGCTCGGAGCACGCCGTGAGGGTACTCGAGGCCGCCCGCGGCCAAGGCAAGTACCTGCCGACACTGGAGGCACTCTACGCCTCGCAGGATCAATGGGCCGTAAATCACGAGGTCCGCGCGGACCTGGTGTGGAACGCCCTTGGGAGAGTCAGGCTTGACCTCGAGCGGCTACGCAAGGACATCGGCGGGGCCGACATCGTCCAACGCATGGAGCGCGACATGGCAGATGCACGTGCCTTGGGCGTCACCAAGACTCCGGAGTTCTTCGTCAATGGACGTCCGCTCCCCAGATTCGGTCTCGAGGAGCTGCAATCCTTGGTGAAGGAGGAGCTGCGAGGTGCCTATCCATGACGCCGCAAACTCGATCGAGTGGTTCTGCCGCCGCGCCTGCCCAGTTGGTGAAGCGTCGCGCGCTTCTCGGGCTGGCGCTGGCGACGTTCGTGACTGCGGGGTGCGACAAGCTTCTGCCCGGCTCGAAGACGCCCTTCAATGGTGTCGACATCACCGGCTCTGACCTCGGCCCGGACTTCCGCCTGACCGATCACAACGGCAAGGAACGTTCGCTCGCGGACTTTCGCGGTAAGGTCGTCACAATGTTCTTCGGCTATACCCATTGCCCTGACGTGTGCCCCACGACGCTCTCGGACATGGCCCAGGCAGTGAAGCTGCTGGGACCGGACGGGCAGCGCGTCCAGGTCCTCTTCGTGACTGTGGACCCGAAGCGCGATACCCCGGATCTCCTGCGCAACTACGTACCGGCTTTCAATCCGGTGTTCTTGGGCCTTTATGGCGACGCAGCGGCCACGGCCAAGGTCACGATGGACTTCAAGATCTACGCGGCCGAGCGCCCGGGGAAGACGCCGGAGTCGTACACCGTCGACCACTCGGCACAATCGTTGGTCTTCGATACCAAGGGGCGCCTTCGTCTCATGCTCCCGTACGGCACTCCGGGCGACAAGATCGCCTCAGACCTGCGGGTCCTCCTGAACTCGTGAATCAGGGGACACGAATGAACCTTCCCATACTCGCATCGCCCTCCGCCGTTCGCCGAGAGGAAAGCTGAAATGGGATGGGTGTTCTTGGAAGTATTTGCTGCCCTCATGATTGCCGTGGGAATCGTTTGGTGGACACTGCCCAAAGCACCGAAAGCTGGCGCGGAAGGAGCGAAGGAGGAACGCGCAGACGATCCCGGCCAGAGGAATAGTGATGACACGCGACCGAAAGAGGCACGTGACCGATGAGAAGCGACCATACCCTTAGGGCAGACACGATGCCCAGCTCTCCAGGTCGGGCCGTACACGAGCGCAGGACATGCGGGCTCTAACACCGCCTTCTCTTCTCCGGCGTGCCGTGTTCTGCCTCACGCTTTCATTGCCTGCCGTAGCTGCGCAGGGACAAAACTTAAGTGGCGAGTCGTTGCCGAATGGCCCGGAAGGCCAGCTCCATCGGGCACTCGAGCTCTTGGAGGATGGCCAGCTCGACGCTGCGATTCTGGAAGTGGACCAGCTTGTTTCGAAGTATCCCAACTTCCGTATGGCGCACATGTTGCAGGGGGACCTGTTGCTCGCTCGAGCAGGTCGCCCCACGCTTGCGGGTCCGACAGGTGCGGATCCGGACCCTTTCGCGGAGTTACGTGCGGAGTTTCGCGCCCGGGATCGTAATCGCAGGGACCCACCGCCCGCCGGTTTCGTGCCTCGCAATCTGATGCGGCTGACTCCCGGACAGCACGTCATTGTCGTCGACGCAAGCCGGTCGCGCGTCTATCTCTACAATGAGCAGGGTGGAGCGCCGCTCGCGGTGCGCAACTACTACTCGGCGATTGGCAAGCTCGGAACGGCCAAGGAGCGAGAAGGTGACAAGAAGACGCCCATCGGCATCTACTTCGTCTCGTCCCACATTCCAGGGGCGCGATTGCCTGACTTGTACGGCTGGGGCGCCTTTCCCATCAGCTATCCCAACGAGTGGGATCGCCGGCTCGGGCGAACCGGAAGCGGAATCTGGCTTCACGGTGTACCGTCGGACAACTACGCGCGCAGTCCTCTCTCAACCGATGGTTGCGTAGCACTTGCCAACGGGGAAATCGCCGATCTTGCTCCGCGGGTCCAACCAGGCATTACTCCAGTCGTAATCGCCGAGCGCATCGAGTGGATTGCACCGGAAGCCCTTCGACAGGAAAGTGAGGAGTTCCAACAGACATTGGAGCAATGGCGTCGTGACTGGGAAAGCCGCAATACGGAGAACTACCTGGACCACTACTCGCGCAACTTCCGCAGCGATGGCATGGATCTCGCCACATGGAAAGCGCGCAAACGGCGCGTGAACGCCGACAAGTCGTGGATCAGGGTGGAACTTGGATCACTCAGCATCTTGCGCGATTCTGGCACCGAGCCGCTCGTGGTCGTGACCTTCGAGCAGGACTACCGTTCGAGCAACCTCTCCACACGCCTGCGCAAGCGTCAGTACTGGGTCCAAGAAGACGGCCGGTGGAAGATCGCGCATGAGGAGGGTGTGAGTCGCTCTTCGAACGGGCTGCCTGATTCCTTTCCCGATGGAAGGCGCTATGCCTACAAGTAGCTTGGCAGAGTGTCCCTCAAACGAAGTTACCCTTGAGTTAGTCTGTGCTGAGTTGCCCAGCACGCGGGCACCCCATCCCGGAACAGACCAAGTAGCGTCACGTTTCGCGGTAACTTGCCCCGCAGGGCGCTTTCCACGAGGTCTGGCGCCAGTATCGCTAGCCTCAAGTGGTCGCTGACGAACGTCTTGTGAAGCCCTTCGCGCTGCGCGATCTCCGCGGTATCGGCTACGACCCCGGTATCCAGGAGGTGTTGCCAGTAGATTCCCCGGCCGAGCGCCCGTAAGAGCGTGGTGTCGTGACTGGGCGGTAGTGACGGGCTCTGGCTGCGATCCGTAACGGGATCTACGACGTTTTCAGGCGCGACGACGACCTTTCTGACGCCGCGCCGCTTGAATTGGAGGGGCACAAACGTGGTGATCTTGAGCCCCCCGTTTTCCAAAGGATGGCGGCTGTTGATTTCCGCGCAGTTTCGACCCAGCATTTTCATCCAGATTTGACCCACCCCATTTTGGCATAGCGGGTTACCCCGCTGTGGATATCTCGGGGGTTTCCCGGGTCTTACCTCCTTTCGGTTTGGTCTTGCGTGGAGTGGCGGTCAGCGAGCTGTGGCTGAAGCGCCACGAGTCGTTTCCGGTCTCGACGATGTGGCAGTGGTGCGTCAGGCGGTCAAGCAGCGCCGTGGTCATCTTCGCGTCGGCGAAGACGTTGCCCCATTCACCGAAGGAGAGGTTGGTGGTGATCACCAGGCTCGTGCGCTCGTAGAGCTTGGAGAGCAGGTGGAAGAGGAGCGCTCCGCCGGCCTGGCTGAAGGGCAGATAGCCCAGCTCGTCGAGGATCACCAGATCGACGTACATGAGGCGATGGGCGATCTGGCCGGCCTTGCCGGCAGCCTTCTCGAGTTCCAGGGCGTTGACCAGCTCCACGGTCGAGAAGAAGCGTACGCGCTTGGCGTGGCTGCGGATGGCCTCGATGCCGATGGCCACCGCGAGGTGGCTCTTGCCGGTGCCCGGGCCGCCGATGAAGACGGCGTTCTGGGCGCTGTCCATGAAGTGCCCGGCATGCAGTTCGCGCACGAGCGCCTCATCGACACGCGATTGGGCGAAGTCGAATCCCGCGAGATCGCGGTGCATCGGGAAGTGCGCCGCCCCCATCTGGTAGGCCATCGAGCGCACGCT
>CAYXEY010000548.1:0-4115 GCA_964464105.1 uncultured Planctomycetaceae bacterium | reverse complement strand
CATGTTCTCATTGATGTGGGTGTGCCACGGGTTGGAGTACGGCTCGTTCATGAAGTAGACCGGCTTCATCCAGAACGCGTCCACATCGAGCTTCGGCGTGCTGTACATCAGCTTCACACCGTCAAAGCGACGGGTGTCATTGGCCCAGTCGAGCTTGGAGATAAGGCGCTCGCGCCCGTACACCAACTCCTGGCGGCCGATCCGCAGGGTGAGCGGGCCGGCTTCGCCGATGGGCTTCACGTCGGCGAAGAGCTGGTGCAGGTCGAACGTGTTCTCCATGCCGGGCACCTGCGGCAGATCGCGATCGGCCACCCGGGCATCGGCGCCTTCCAAATAGACCCGGAAGAGCTTTCGATACTTCAGATCAGCGTGGAGTATCTCGCGATAGAGCAGAAACGTATCGTTGGTCGGATCGCGCGTGCCAAAGTTGCGATTGGTTTCGGACTCCATTCGAAGTCTGATTTCGCCGCCCAGGCTGAGCGTCCAGTCATCATCAAGGTGAATGTGCTTGACTGGGTCGACGAAATCGGGCGTATAACTGCCTTGCTCGCCGTCGAGATAGGAGAAGTCGTCGTTGTATCGAAGATAAAGGTACTTTGGCCCCGGCAGGGGCTGGGCAGCAGGTTTCGAAGCAGCACTGTCGCCGGAGGGCTGCGTAGAAGTATTCTTCGGCTCGTCAGACAATGCCCGGTTCGGCGCGCCCTGCAACGACACAAACGCCAGCAGGGCGATGCCGTATTTCAAGTGGGCGGGAGGCATTGCACAGTGGCTCCAATGATGCTCATCGTGAACGCGGATGGAACTGAGAGGGTGCGCTGTTTGTGAACATTCCCGTCGATGGAGAGACCATGGGATTTCAGACGGGCAATCCAAGCGCGGTTGAAATGGCCTTCAGCAGCGGCGTGATGAACGACGTGGTGAACGCGCTGAACAGAGAGTTAAAAACTCCCGCGAGGATCGTGCCGAATGCGTTGATGACGACAGCGCTGAATTGATTTCCAAAGCTGTCGATGAACGGGGGGAACATGAACCAATCTCCTTCGTGTAGGTCGAGGGTTCTTCATACGCCGACTTGTCGCCGCGCCGCGGCGGCGGATACTGCGCGTTTTCTATCGCGATACACCTCGTCGCACCGTCTACAGATCGGCTGACGGGGGCGCCAGGTTGGATAATCCGCTCGAATTGCCTCCGTGATGCCGGCACTCTCCGCCGCTGAATCAGCCCAATCGAACGTGGTGAAGCCACACAGGGGGCATCTGGCTCCGGGAACCGGCTTGTATTCGCCCGGCTCATCAAATGAGCAGGTCAAGCCGAAGTCGGGAATCCCGGAGGTCGCCCACGTCAGTAGCTCCGCGTATCCCGGCAACCAGTTACTCAGCCGGCTCCAGCAGGCCTGATATGCAGCCCGGGTCTCTGCCGTGTCCGGCAATCGAAACGCCCGGACGATTTCGCCAAAGCGAGTCTGACTTACATTCGGCGAGCCGGGGGATCGCCGGCTCAAGCGCGCGTCAATCGAAAGGGCCCAGAGAATGACAAAGCGATCATGCACGAGATTGGCTTTGGCAGCGGTGGTGCCACCGGGCTGTCGAGCGGCGTCATATCCGAAGGCGGGATCGAGCATGTCTTCAATGTGCTGCAACTCGAATCGTGCCCATGCATCGAAAGCGGGGCCATCGAGCAGGAGTGATGGGGTCAGTGCGAGAACCAGCGCATAACTGGCCGGCTTGCCGAACAGTTCGGCCCCGCTGCGTGAGCGCGAACGGGCGTCGACAACGGCGAATCGGTTGATGCGGCTTTCCATAATGGGAAACTCATGGAGCCGGTCGAGCAGGCGACGGCGAAGGCCAAGTTCGTCAAACCAGCGATTGTGCAGCGCGGCAAAGGCCTGGTCGCGGCGCTCGCCCGGCGGCTCGCCGTAACTCTCGGCGAAGGCACGCTGATAATCTCTGCATCGTTGTGGATCAGCGCGCGTGGCGAGAAAGACTGTGCGCTCCACCAGTTCGGGCTCAATCGCCAGGTGCACGAGTCAACTCCTTGCGCTGAGGGCTGCGGCCAGCGTCGGACCCAGCTCCACGTTGTGACCGTCACCTTCGCCCCCGCAAGTAATGGTTGAGTCGTCTTCGTCGACCGGACGCAGTTCGAGCCAGGCGGGGCCGCTCGGTACATGAAACGTAGAGCACCACGATGCCAGCAGGGCCTCGACGAGCTTGACCACACCTGAAAAAAACGCGCCTGGCTCATTCTTGCGAAGTCGTGCGCAGAAGGCCGGCATCCAGGCGGCGGCATGCTCCTTGAGAAACTTGTGCTGGGCGTCGTGGCAGCATTGAGCGGCGTCGGTGTTGCCCGAGGCAATGGCCAATGATTCCTTCCGCGCCAGCACGGACAGGAACTCCCACTCCGCGACGATGTGGTCGGGCCGCTCAGCCAGATGGCCGCCGGATCGGTAGCCGAAGGCCGCGTAAAAGCCGGCGATATCCGCGAGCGATTGCGATTGCTGGAAGATTTCGCTTCGTCCGTACTCCAGTTCATACGGCGGACAGGCAGATCGGACGGTGTGTCCGAACAATTGGTTGCGATCTTCAAGCACGTCGCATGTGTTGGGGATGGAGAGCGCGGCAGCTGGCGCCAATCGGAGTTCGAGCATTCGCGCCGCGTCGTCAACCTCGCGCCGAGTGGCATTATCAATCAATCGATTTCGCCAGTCGTCATCAGGCTCGGCAAAGAGTTCGGCGACATATCGAGCTAGCACCGCGCGTGCGTGGGCCCGCTGATCCGCCGAAGGGTGAGCACTAGATTGAGTTGGCATGTTTGTCGGGGCGAACATGGACCGGCTCCTCGACCTGAGTTCGGAAGATCTCGCGGTTCTTTCGGTCATAGGCAATGACGGTGTCGTTGAACATCTCAAATTTCTTGCCGTTTACCGTGGTCTCCCAGACCTTTGATCCCTCTTTCAATTCATACCTCGAAATGATCCGATTGGAGCGGCGGAAGAGTTGCAGCACTGCCAGGAGTTCACGATCCGGCGCTCGGTATCGTTCGACGGCGGATTTCACGCCTGGGCCGAACATTTGCTCAAGGTAGGCTGTCGGAACCCAGCGCGGCGGGATGTAATAGCCGTTCGGCTCGGTGCCGAATTGTGGATAGAGCGGCAATGCAACCTTGGCGACGTGCACGAGGTAATACAGCGGGTTGTAGCGATCTTCGACCCAGACGCTGTTTTCATCGACCTTCACCAGCCCCTGCATGCGGACCTGTCCGATGCAGGCCGACATGCAACGCGTCTCCATCGGCACGCCGTCGGACTCGGGATCGCTGCCCTCGACGCGCGGGTAGCACGCGATGCACTTCTCGCTGGTGCGCGTCGTGCCGCGATAGAGCGACTTCTTGTAGGGGCAGGCTTCAACGCACTTGCGATATCCGCGGCATTCCTGCTGATCGATCAGCACGATGCCGTCCTCGGGCCGTTTGTAGATCGCATTTCGCGGACAGGCTGCGAGACATGCGGGGTATGAGCAATGATTGCAGAGCCGGGCGAGGTAATAGAACCAGGTCTTGTGCTTCTGATCGCCCGACATCGACTCGCCGCCGCCGAAATCCATCGGCTTGTTCAGGCCGCCGACCGGCGTGTCTTCATGAATGTTGGGCGCGGTCCATTCCTCTTCATTCGGCAGGTAGCCGAGCACGAGGTTGGGCTGCTTGCCGCGGGCCACGATGTCCGGCGATTCAAAAATGTTCCGGCCCTTGAGTTCGCCATAGGGCTTGCGGCGATCATTGGCGAGCTCACCCTGCCACTCCAGTCCGTTGGGATTGGCCTGCGACAACAAGTCGAGGATCTTCACATCCCAATGCTGCGGATAGCCGCCGTAGGGCTTGGTCTCGACATTGGTCCACCACATGTGCTCCTGGCCTTTGGAAAAAGTCCAGGTGCTCTTGCAGGCCATGGTGCAGGTTTGGCATCCGATGCATCGATTGATGTTGATGACGAATGCGAACTGTTCCTTCGGGGCAGCCTGCGCATAGGGATAGTTCATCGGTCTGCCGAGTTGCCAGTTATAGACGCTTGCCATGACAGGCTCCTGAATGAGAGTGCATTGAACCACCCATGCGACGTTGCT
>CAYXEY010000547.1:0-4116 GCA_964464105.1 uncultured Planctomycetaceae bacterium | reverse complement strand
ATGTCGCGGTGGTGAATCTGGCCAAGCTGGCTAAGGCCCTCTCGGTCCGACCACGGGACCTGTTGCCCTGATGTCGGTCGTCGAGTCGATCCTGACATGCAACCGTCCACTCCCCCTCAACAGACAAGGCCCATGTCTTAATTCTGCCGGCGTGGATACGCCGCGGCGGCGCGGACGGCGTTGACAAACGCCTCCGCGAGCCGATCTTCGAAGGCCTCGCGCTGCGCTTCGCGGCCCCGCGCATTGCTCGGCAGTTTGAGCCGTCCCATTCGGTGTACCTCCCTCTCCAGTGATCCCATGCAGGCGGCGGCGCCCTTCAGGATGGCGCGGAGCAGATGGCTGCCGGACAGGCGGGCGCCGGTGGAGCGGCGATAGAGGTCGACCAGGCGCGTGAGGGTCTCTTCCGCTTCGAGACTCAGAATGAACTCGCGCTTGATGTGAAGGGGATCGGCAGCCGTGCCCTCGCTGAACCCACTGCGTGAATTCAACTCGGGTCGAATCGAGACCGGCGGATCTTCTGCCGTCGAATGGGCTGACGAGGTATGCGACGGAGGCGCCGGTGAAGCCACTGCCCGTGTCGCGGCATCCACGTCAAGAAACCGTGCGACAGAGCTGGTGGGGGGTGGTGTGCGGAGCGGTTTGGCCATACGCGATGCAATCCTCAGGCTACCACGACGGCGCCGCGGGCGACGTCATCGTGAATGGGGACCACTTCGGATGGATGGGATTGGGTCAACGTGCCGCTCAGGAATGCCTCTCGATGAAGCGCCCGCCACTCCACCTCCCTGGCGAGCTGAACATATTGCCGGGCTACCGCGACGCGATCGTGGCCGGCCATCTGAAACAGCGTGCGGCCCCGTCCAGAGAGTTCCGGCAGGATGATGGCCTGGGAGATGTGCGTCTCAAATCGCCTTCCCGGCAGGGCGTCATGGACGACGGCTTCAAGCTGAGCCCGGAGTCGCGTGGCCCGGCCATCGACGTTGGTGAACACCACGCCCAGCACTTCGAGACTCGGGTTGCGATGTCGACGAACATCGGCGATGTCATTGAAGGCCTCGGTTAATCCACCCAGCGACAACGGATGCGGAAAGGCCGACAACAGGAACCATTCGGAGCAGGAATAGGCCGCCACGGTGGTCGTCGCCCCGGCCGACGGGGCCGTGTCGAGCAGGATGAAGTCAAAGAGTTCCCTCGCCCGCTGCATGGGTCGGTCCAGTATCCGCGTGCGATCCACGTATTTGGAGAGCTGCGTATCGAGTTCGGAGAGTTGTGGGCGGGATGGCACCAGATGCACGCCCCTGGGCATCTTGTCGGTCACCGCCAGCGATTCGATCGTTTCATCAGTGCTCAAGAGTTCCAATGAACCGGCATAGCTGTCCTGCGGCACGCCCAGGTGTTTGGTGGCCCCGGCCGCCGGGTCCAAGTCGATGATCAGGCAGCGGTAACCGCACTGCCCCAAGGCGGCCGCGATGTGGACCGTGTTGGTGGTCTTGCCGACCCCACCCTTCTGATTCCCGACCGCGATCAGGATTCCGAGCGGCTTTTTTGCTGCGACCATGTGTTGTCCCCCAATTAATTTGCTGTTTGTAGTCAGCGGGATGACCGGCCTGCGTCACGACCTGCAACCCCGCAGGCGGAATAAACCGATGCTCCGACTTCCCGCCCGTTCAGGCATAGCGCGAAGGCAACCGACCGAGCAAGCGGTGATTTTTCAAAGAAGGCCTACGCGCCGTCCGGCCATGCGGCCCTCTCGCCATCCGGCAGTCGGGCTCGCGGGAATCCCGGCGTCGGGGCGTTCCCGCCGGCCTTGATCGGCCACACTCCAAAATTCGGATTGCGCTATGGGGCAATGTCGAGTAGCCGGAGGGTAAGTGCCGTGCGTGCGAAAGGGCGGAAGCCACTTGCAGGCAGGGCGCTTCTTAATGGGAGTGTTTATCGAGGAACGGAACGAGTTCAACAAAAAACAGCGACCGGGCAGGTCGCTGTTGTTACGGCTCTGAAACATCGGCCTGGCCGGAAGTTCGCGAGCTGAGGGTATTCCGAAGTCCCACGCTAGCGCAAAACTTCATCATCGGTCAATCCATTTTCAAGCCGAACGGGAGACGTGTGTCTTCCATGTTCCGAGACCCGCGGGCAACGCGATCGCCCGTCAATTGATCGCTCAAACAGCGTTTGAAAATGGCTACAACAACAGGGGCGGCGACCGGCGCCTCACGAAAACCGGTCGGGGGATTCTGTATTGTCCACGGAACAGTGCTATTGAGTGCCTGGGCGGGGTACAGGCGGGGAGATCTCCGCTTGATGGACCTGCGAGTATGGTTCGCATGTTTGGAACTCGTGGCGCGGCGCTGCGTCGTTCCAAGGGGCATCCGGCCTCGATACCGGATCGATGAGCTTCACCGGCTTGTGGGTGGGGTAGGAGGAAAGCACCTTCACCACGCCATCGCGAGGTTGGAAAAGTCCGGCCTCCTTGGTTGGGGCGAATCGTCCATCAAGATTCCAAAACCCATTGATGTAGCCTGTGATGGGGAACTCCATCGCTCAACCGCGCTGGTCGCCAATCACGGTCGCCTGGTGCCCGTCCCGCGTCGCATCGTTCGCCACATCGCCGGCGGAGCCAGGCGGGTCGAGATCGCAACCATCCTGGGACACCTCCTGCGCTGCCTTTACTACCGTCGTGGTGTTTGTCTTCCGGAAGGAACCTGCAAGGCGTCGTGGGTCGCCGATGTGTTCGGCGTGGATTCGCGCAACGTCAAATCAGCTCGGAAGCAGCTGGTGGCCCGTGACTGGCTGATGCTCATCCCAACGCGACAGACCGTGCTCAATCGTTTCGGACTACGGGTTCGGGTCAATCTCGAATGGTCGGGAAATGACATAAGTGCCCGATCGAAACGATCACCCCGAAGCGGGATATCCGTCACCGGATCACCACCCCCATATAAAGACAAGAAACTCTCTACGAGAATCTACATGAACCAGAAACCCGCGAACGGACCGCCTGGTGTTTCATTACAGCCTGCTAGAAATCGACGACCGACGCTTCGTCATGTGGTGCTGAACGACCTCTCCGATGTGCGGCGCCTCTCAGAGCTGCACCGCCAAGCCGTGGCTGCATGCGTGATCAGCCGGTCCGAGTGTGACAAGCTTCGATTCTTCGCCGCCGCCGAGCATGCGAAGGCCATCGGCACGCGAAATCCCTGTGGCCTGTTTTCGACGGTTGTGCGGCGAGGTCTGTGGTCCTTCATAAGTTCCGCCGACGAAGACACGGCCCTTCGCAGGTTGGCTACAGGAAGTCTGCCATCCATGAATCAGGCAAGTCGTGACAAGGGTTCGCGTTCGTGTATAGCGGCGCCGACTTCCGCAAACCAGATTTTGCAATCCGTTTTTGCTGCGTTGCGGCCATCCGTCGTTCAACAAACGTGAGTGCGGTAGAGAGTCGCAGAGCGCGATGGGGGTCCTCCAAGGGTGGAATGTTCTGCACACACCCAGTGCGCCTGCCATTTTGTTTCTACTGCCGTATTCGGCCGTCGTCGTTGGGGCTCACTTCGTGGGGGCCCCCGACGGCGGCGGCCGATGAAGGCGAAAGATGAACCCCTGCGTTTCCCAACTGCCGGATCGGACCCGAGTCGAGGGGCTCGGTCGCATTCTGGAAAACTGTCCCTTTCCTGCATCGATCGAGTCTGCTGGGACCAGTCAGCAGCGCTGGCCGGCCGGTAGGAATCCTCGCGATGGAGATTGAAGTCGGTCACTTTGTCATCCGGGCAACAGTGCCTCGCAAGACTGGCGGACATCTTGAAGTAGCGAGGTGACATGATTCTTCGGCTCTCGCTATGCCGGACGGGAGATGCGAAACGCCATTCGTAGCTGCCGGACTAATGCTGAAAATCGTTGCGGCACTTCACAAGCCCATCCGCGTATTGAAGAAGTCGATCGCAGGCGCTACGGCGCTGGGGCTTGGCGTGGTCTGTCGCTCGGTGTCACGGCCGTCTGGAACCAAGCCGTAACCCGGCGAGATTAGGTGCGCCCGGGCACGGTTGGTTGTCGTCGCAGAACGCAGCTACTCGTTCGATTTCTGGACCGGGCAACTCGAATCTAGGGCCCAATCCCCGAAGCTCA
>CAYXEY010000546.1:0-4131 GCA_964464105.1 uncultured Planctomycetaceae bacterium | reverse complement strand
GAAACCTATACCGCTATTTCTGGGTCTACCGCGATCCTCTTGGCCCGCAGGGTGGAAGCAAGGGCCTTCTTCCTGTGGATTACGGCGCCTATCGAGCCGGCAACGGATTCGGCGGAATCGAGAATCCGCAATTCAAGTACCAGGTCAACGGCCAGTGGAAGTACAAGACGGCCATCGGATTTGTGCTTGAATCCGCAGGTCCAGATGGCAGATTCGGCAACGTGTGGAGATCAAGCCCGCCACCCACGCAGAAGGAACTCGAGGATGCGGCGGATAACGTGATGATTACGCCATAACAAGACAAGGCACGAAGGTCGATGAACAAAGGTCACAGATACAACCCGATGCGATACCGTAGCCGATCGGCGTTCACGTTGATCGAGTTGATGGTGGTCATTTCGATTATCGCGGTGCTGTCGACCATTGCCACGCTTGTCTTTCAAAGTGCGACCGACGGGGCCCTGCTGGCCCAGGCTCACAACACCCTGGTTTCCTATGCTCGTCTCGCCCGATCGTATGCCATTGCCAATCAGATCGAGACCATGCTGGTGGTGAATCCGCACAACGGGCGGATCGAGTTGTGGCATGCCAACGCGCCGGTCGGCGGCGGCACGTGGGATCCGACCTCGCGGTTTGATCCGACGGGTGCGAATCTTCCCGCGACCAACAACGAGGCCTGGTCCGACGGTTATGCCTTTGCCAACGTGTTTGATTCCGGCGCGCAGCTGGCGGTCGACTCATCGGGCAAGCCGCGCGTGGCCGTGCATCCGATCGATTTTTATGACTTTGTCAACAATCAGCCGACCCGCGGCGTCTCCGCCTCGGCCACGGCCGAGCAGAACATCGACAACCTGACTTGGGCCGCCTTGTGCTTCGATGCCTCGGGCAACATGGTCACGCGGACGCGGCGCATCGCGACACGAACCTACTTACTGCGCGACGGAACTTTGCGGACCAATTCCGGCGGGGTGCCGAATCGATTGCCCGATGGGCAGGTCGACACGACGGTCCTGACCAATCTGAGTCTCACCGCCCCGTACCGACACGTGGTGCTGGGTGGCACGCCGGGCGATTCGCCGATCACGTCGACCCAGGGCTTTGTCATCTCCGACGCCGATCGCATGCGCCGCGTGCTGGGCAACAATCCGGCCCCGGCCGACATCGTCAATCTCTGGCTGCGGCACACGCTGGCGGCGCGACCGGGCATCGACACGGCCGCCGATGTGGCCGCCAACGTGTCGGAGTTTGCCGACATCGTCGTCTTCAATCGCTTCAGCGGACAGGAGGCGGCGCGTGTTGATTAGGCAAACCCTGCAAGGAACAAGCGTGCGTGCGTTCACACTGGCTGACAAGCAGCCAGTGGCACCCCGTCGTCATCGACGCCTGCCTGCGTTCTCTCTGCTGGAGATCATGATCGCCATCGGCGTGCTGGGCATCGGCCTGATCATGGTGGCGGCGATCTTTCCGGTCGCGCTCACGCAGCACAAGGATTCGATCGAAAAGTCGCGCTCGCTGGACATGCTCGACAAGGCCGCGGCCCTGATCGCCGCCCGCATTGACGCCGGCAATCTCTGGGTGGCGACGCCGCCCGCGGCCATGATGGCCAACCCGCCGGCCGACGACGTCAAGCCCGGCGCCGACTCGCCGTGGTACATGCTTCCCACCTCGAACCTGCCGGTCAACGGAACCGTGTGGGATCGAATGCCGGCGAACTCGCCGCTTTTCAGCCCGCTCGAGCCGTCGGGGCTGGTCGAATACGGTATTTATTCCAATTGTCTTAATTTGTGCAGAAACGCGAATACCTACGGATTCAGCGACTCGGGTCAGCGTGGTAACGCTTACAGCTGGTTCGCCATTCCCTCGCTCGAACTGCTGAGCGACCGCAAGGCGCCGCTCAACGATTCGCTGTCACCAATGGATGACGCCGCCTTCCAATCGATCGAGAATCGATTCGCCTGGGTCGGCTTCTATCGCAAGATGGCCGGTGGCTCGACGCGCTCCGCCGTGGCGGTCAATCGCATACTGCGCAACGAGCGCTACGCCGAGCAGGACATGATGTCGCTGGGCTCGGGCGGTCCCGGATTCATGCCCCAGGGCGGCGGTAATTCGCTTCGACGTCTGCCGGTGCCCTGGCGCGTGACGGTGGGATACGACCCGAATACAAAGCGCCTGTTCAACACCGCCAACCCCGAGGGGCTTGGCGAACTGGCCCCGCCCGGCTCAAAGATCATGGTCGGCGGCTTCGTGTGGCGCAATGCCCTCGTGTTGCCGCCGGCGCCCGCGATGCCGATCGCCCCGGCCGGGCGCATCCTCACGGTGACAAACGTCTACGACAACACCAACGACGGAACTGAGAATCCCAATCTGGTTGATTTCCTGGAGGATCCCGCCGGGCTCCCGACCTTTGACGCCCTCAACGATCCGGCAGACCAGCAGTATTTCTTCGACGTGATCGTCTTCCCGCCGCCGGTGGTGGACATCATTGGCGGCAACCTGCGCTTTGGCCGCAAGAGTCCGCTCATTCAATGGAAGGTGAACCTGTGAGACGCCAGCCATTAGCCATTAGCCGTCAGCCGTTAGCTAATGCGACTCGACGTCCACGTTCGTTGCGAAAGTCGACGCATTTCTACATTCAACATTCTTCATCCTCCATTCCCGCGTTCACCCTCATCGAGCTCATGGTCTCGGTCGCGCTGCTGGTCGCCGTGATTCTCATGGTCGCGCAGATCTTCGACATCTCGACCAAGGCCGCCAGCCGAACCAACGCGCAGTCAGAAGTCTTTGCCGGCGCCGCGGGTTTTCGCGAGCGCATTTCCGCCGATGTGTCGCGCATGATGCCGGGTCTGCTGGTCATCGAGAGTCCGCCGCCCACGCAGGTGCGCGCCGAAGTCCCCGGCGGCGAAGTGATCTACCGGCTGCGACAGGATCGGCTGGTGTTCATCGCCGGCGGTTCCCCGGGTCAGTACGAATCGCTCACCGATCCGACGCGCGGCGAGGCCTACTTGGGCGCGCCATTGACCGGTACTTATTCGCTTCATCCGGGAAATTGGACACCCAGCGCGAGTTCCGCGGCGCTGATGTACTACGGGCCGGCCGAGCCGATGGATGCATCAGGCAATCCGCGGCAACTGGATGCGGTAGGCGATCCGCGGCCACCGACGGCGTCTGAGTGGGTGTTTGTGAATCGCGCCCTGTTGATCGGATCGGAACCCAACGCCGGCGCGGGATACTTCGGCAATACGGTCACGCCGCAACCGGCCTGGTGGCCGCAATTCCAGCAATGGCGAAACACCATGGGGTCTGACTGGTCGGCGTTTTTCAATTCGCTTACCGCGGCGGGGCCGCTCACCATGCCGGCCAACTACCTCAATGGCAGCATGGATGTGCTGTTTCCATTCCCGCCCGTTCCGCCCAACGCCGTTCCGATGAGTCCGATGGAGCTGATCGATCGGCTCAATGCCAAGCTGCCCACCAATTCCTCGGGCATGCCGGGCGAGCCGATTCGCGATCTCTGGCTCCCGGGCCGCGCGCCAGTCACAGCCTCGATGCGCGATCCGACTGCGTACGACTTCTACAAGCGAAACGGCGCGAACTTCA
This sequence comes from uncultured Planctomycetaceae bacterium, assembly GCA_964464105.1. Taxonomy (GTDB): domain Bacteria; phylum Planctomycetota; class Phycisphaerae; order UBA1845; family UTPLA1; genus CAYXEY01. The sequence goes on along the minus strand of CAYXEY010000546.1, from coordinate 534 downwards.
TGCCGCGCATGGCCGATGTTCGCATCGAGTGGACCGACGGACGATCGGTCACGCCGCCGCCGCCTTACACCACGGTGAACCCGCCTGATCTGCGCACGCGCTGGTTCGGGCTGACCTGTGATGCAACCAACACACCCAATCCATCCAACCCCGCGGGACTGAACGGCCTCAACTACACGGCACAGCGACGCGCGGATCAGCTTGGAAACAACTACTACACCGCGGCAACCCCCGCGCCGGTTTTTGACGCGTACAACGTCGAGACGACGGCGTTCAATAATCAGATTGAGTGGTCCGCCAGCAGCGGCAACGGGGCGCAGTACCGCGCCGTATGGCGCAAGGATAACTGGCAGTATCGACCCAAGGCCCTGCGCATCACCTATCGCCTGTTCGACCTCGGCAGCAAGCTGGAATCCGACTCGACGGTCGACTTGGACGACGACGACATCGCCGACCCCGAAGGCGGCACGCCCTACGTGACCAGCCGTTACGGGCAGGAGTTCTCGCTGATTATTCCGGTACCGTGAGGGATGT
>CAYXEY010000545.1:0-4131 GCA_964464105.1 uncultured Planctomycetaceae bacterium | reverse complement strand
GCTCGAAGGCGGCACGCACAATCCGCTGGCGCCGCCGTTCGACTTCCTCGCGAAGGCCTATCTGCCGCTGGTGTGTCGCATGGGACCGTGCATCACGGCAACGCTGGAGCGATGGGGGTTTTATCCCGCCGGCGGTGGACGGTTCACAATCGAAATCAGCCCGGTGGCGAAATTGGGTCGTATCGAGCTGATGGAGCGGGGGGCGTCAAAGGGGCATCGCGCCCGCGCCATCATCGCAAACCTCGGCAGACACGTCGGCGAGCGCGAGCTGCGCTTGGTGCGGAATCGGCTCAATTGGGGCGAGCCGGCGCTGCTGCTCGAAGAGATGCCCGATGCACCGGGCCCCGGCAACGTGCTCATGCTCGAACTCGACTATGAAAACGTCACCGAAGTCTTCACGGCCTTTGGCGAAGTGAACCGTTCTGCCGAGGCGGTGGCGGTCGATGCGGTTGAGCAATGTCGCAAATACATCGCGGCTTCGGCGCCAGTCGGGGAGCATCTGACCGATCAGCTTATGCTGCCGATGGCCATCGCGCGGTCGGGCAGCTTCCGTTCGACCGGTCTGTCGTTGCACGCCCAGACCCATCTGGAATTGATCCACGCGTTTCTGGCGACACGGATTCGCACGCAGCCAGGGCCGGACGGGTCTACGGACATTCATTTCGATTGAGCGGAGAGATGAGTGGCGGGCACCGGTCGGCAGCGGTGCTTTGAGTTGTTCGCATGGACCCAAGGCGTCCGATCAGCCGCTCGAAAGGGCGGAGGGACTGGGCGTTCGTCGGCCATCCCGGATTGATCACGTAGTCGTAAAAAAGGAAACAGGACCCGTGAGTTTCCGCACAGGTCCTGCTGCTGCTAGCAGATTGGTTTCTTGCGTCTTGAGATCTGGTTCAGTCACCCTGATGAGTCAAGCTCGGCCAGGGGCAGAACCGGTTGATGCGAACCCGAGTGCGTCAACTAAGGTCCACTTCAATTTTGAATTAGCTTCCGACGAACGCCAGAATACCACTCAGCAGGATGTCCAGCAGATCACCGAAGGGCTCGACGATCGGGAGGGCATGGAACGGGTTCAGGGTATCCCAGAGCAACTGGAAGATGTAAACGATTGGCGTCATTATTCAATTCCTCACTGGTTTTCTTGTAGAGAAAGTCAAATCAAAACAAAACTTCTTACGTCACGGACAACAACTCTGCAGGGGCATCAACCTGAGGCCGCCTAAGCGGCACACTGATTGAGCCCGGCTTGACCGCCTGGGCGGTTTAGCGCCAGGCCAGCAGCCAGCTGAAGATCGCGTCGATCGGATCGAAGAAGAAATCCGCACCCGGCAGCAGGTGGAACGGATTCAACTCGAAGAGAGTCTGCAGAGCAAAGATGAAGATGTTGTTCATTGTTCATTCCTTTCACAGTTCGTTCCCAAGAAATCAAACCGTTGTTTCGGTAAAAGCCTTGCTTAGGACAACACCCTTGAAACGCAGCGTTGGGAACTTGCCGCCCGCTTCAACTGTGCGCCCCGGCCTTGCCGCGCCATAAGGACGAGGCCGTTCAGGCGTTGACGCCTATGAATGGGCGGAAGCTTAGCGACCCCCATTGGGCGTTGTCAACACTAAAAAGCAAGACTTATGACAACAATTCTCAGCATTCTTCTGGCGGGTGACCGACAGGAATCGAACGAATAATCGACGAACGCAACACCCTGGCCGTCCGAGCCTAAGGTGAATAATTGCAAGAGCTTATGGCTGCCGTTATCGGTCGAAAACCGGGCTGCGCCGTGAAGTGCATGGCGGGGTCTGCATTGCGTATGACAACACTGCCGATGAAATTTTACAAAAAAATGACCCTGACCCATTCGGCGACACCGGCACGGGGTCTTGCGTATGGACCATTGCGACTGACATGCGAATCGGAGTCGCAAAAGCGATTTCCCTGGGTGGAATGGGGTGGAGGACCAGCCGGCGATCGGGAATTTGACCTGCCACTGTGATTATTCGTCACGGTGGCGTGTACGTCGATTTAGACACCAGCATAGGCGACATGCGCTGCGGAAATCGAGGCGGCGGCCTGCGTATTCTCCCGGTAAATGAATGGAATTCCTGCAATTTCGATTCGGGTTCAGGACAGGGTTACCGGCATCCAGCAATTCTGATGGACCCGTCCGGAATTCGACCCGCGCCGACGCAATGGGTTCAGGTCACAAAGATGTGGACACATGGCAGCACGAATGCGTGGACACGCACAGGCACGGCTGCAATTGCAGTTGCGTCAGACCTGGCACGATGTCGGAATTGGAACAGGCCGCGGCCGGATTCGAACCGGCGACATATAACGGATTTGCAATCCGCTCCCTTGAACCACTTGGGTACGCGGCCGATTTGAGGCTTCGGCAACGGTGATCTTACGCCGCCAATCGTGGGCTGGCAACGTGTCGAATGGCGGGCGCGGTCGAGCGCGATAACATGACGGCGCCGCGAATAGCAAGAGCTTTTTTGCTCAGGGCCGCGGTGATGCCACCAGCCAATTGCGGCCGCGGCCCCGTGATTCAAACCTCGCTAATGGCTAAGGGCTTTCCATGAAACCCATCATCGGCGTCACATGCAGCTTTGCCGGAGACAACGACGACCCGGGCCATGCCGAGCGTCCGCGGGCCTTCGTCAATGCCGCATACACGGACGCCGTATTCGCCGCCGGCGGCATGCCCCAGCCGATCGCGCTGCCGCCCAATCCCGACATTGGTCTGATCGACGAAATGCTCGTCCGGTTCGACGGGCTGCTCTTTACCGGCGGCGCGGATCTCGATCCCCGCCATTATGGCCAATCGAGACACGGCAGGACCAAGCCAATGCACGAGCGTCGCGGCAATTTCGAGGTCGATCTGTTCCGCCGGGCAGACGCCCGCAAGATGCCGATCTTATCGATTTGCCTGGGATGCCAGATCGCCGGCGTGGCCCGCGGCGGATGCCTGGTGCAGCATGTCGACGATCTTTCCGCCAAGACGAAGGTGCAGCACCACAAATCCGATCATGGCAATGCGTATCACGCGGTCGAGGTCGATCCGAAATCGACGCTCGCCAAAATCACGGGCAAGACGGACTTTGAAGTCAACAGCCGGCATCATCAGGTGGTTGATCGCGAGCAGATGAGCGGAAGTCTTAAGCCCGTCGCCTTTGCGCCCGACGGCGTGGTCGAAGCCGCCGAGGACATGGATGGCCGTTTCCTGCTCGCGGTTCAATGGCATCCCGAAGACATGACAGATCGGCCGGAGCAACTCGCGCTATTCAAGGCTCTGGTCGAAGCGGCGGAGAAGAGCCGCAAACAGTTGGCGGCAGCGCGGTAAGAGTGCGAACGCGGAACGGGGAACGCGGAACCCCGAACTGGGACAGACCTCTGTCTGAATTCCGCGTTCCGACTTCCGCGTTCCGCGTTAAGCCTCATCCAGCATCGCCAATCCCCGGGCGATGGCCAATTCCAGGTCGGGGCAGAAATTCTCGGTGCTCGGAGCGTCGCCAGGGTTTTCGGCCCACATGTCCTCATATTGCTTGCGGCTCAGGCCGGCTATGATGATGCGCCGTCCCCGGCCGGCGGATTGGCGAATGAGGGCGCTGAGTTCCAGGGCATCGTTGGATTCGAGCGACGTCGCTGCCTTGAGGTCGAGAATCACCACTCTTTGTGAGAGTGGCAGCCGATCGCACCAACTGAGCAGATCGGGCAGGCGATGCACGTCGCCGACCCGCGTGCGGTCCTTGCGCAGGTGAAAGACGGCCATCGAGTCCGGCAGGGCCGCGCCGTAACCCGCCTTCAGTTTGCGCATCGGCTCGATCTCGCAGATCGGAATGCGCACATCGCGATAGACGATCCAAATCAGGAAGAGCACCGGCGGAATCATGGCCCAGCGCGGCATGCGTTCATATGCGATTGCGGCAAGGCCCGCCCCGACGGCGAACGACCCGGCAACTGAAATCAACAAGAGCAGTCGTCGTGTATCGGACATCGCCGATGTGGCTTCAAGCGATGCTTCGGGCGATGACTTTCGGCGATCCAGCACCCGGAACACATGCTGGGCAGATTCCAGGCCTAGGTCAGTGAATACGCCGGTCATGTGCGTGGTACGAACGACTCCGCTGGAAATGCGGGTA
>CAYXEY010000544.1:0-4138 GCA_964464105.1 uncultured Planctomycetaceae bacterium | reverse complement strand
TGGCGGTGTCACCGGCACCTACTCCGATAGAGGAGGCTCGAGCCTCGGCGTGTCCGGCGACGGCGCCTCATCGAGCGAGTTCGGCGAAGGCAGCACGCGCTACGGCAGCGACGCCCCCTGATTCATGCTCCGACTTCAATACCTGCTGAAAAACCTGTTTCGCAAACCGCTCCGCACGATGCTGACCATCGTGGCCGTGGCCGCGCCGATATTTGTCTATGTCCTCGGCATGGCCATCGTCCGCAACGTCGATCTCTTTCTGGAGCAGTCGGTGCAGCAGATGCGCCTGGCCGTCTGTCAGAAGTCGTCGCTCATCAACCCCCTGCCCCTGGGCCATCGCCGCAAGATCGAGGCGCTTGATCCGAGCGGTACGCACATCGTCAGCGTCTGCAGCATGCGCTGGTTCGGCGGCAAAGTTCCCGGCACGCAGACCGAAGTGCCGTTCATTTCGGTGGACGTCGATACCTTTCCGCGCACCTATCCCGAGATGAATCTCACCGAAGCGCAGATCAAGCTCTGGAACACCGACAAGCGGGCAGCGGTCGTGGGACGCAGCCCCGCGGGCCAGCTCGACTGGAAGGAGGGCGATGTGGTCACGGTGGAATCGACCGTCCCGCCCTACGTCAAGCAGGAGCTGCTGATCGTCGCCATTCCCCCGAACGCAATCGATCCCGAAACGAGCTTCATGCGCTACGACGCGTTCAACGATCGCCTGAAGGAACTCGGCTTCATGGCCGACAAGGTGAGCTTCTTTTTCGTGAAGTGCGCGACCCGGGCCGACGTCTGGAAGTACCGCGATGAAATCGATGCGGCCTTTGCCATCGAGCAGGAGCAGACCAAAACGCAGGACGAAAAGGCCTTCATGGAGAATTTCATCAGCGCCCAGTTCGATCTGCCGACGCGGCTTCGTCTTTTGTCTTACGTCGTGGTCAGCGTCGCCATCCTGGCCGCGGCCAATACGATGATGATGACCTTCCGCGATCGGGCTGGCGAATACGCGGTGTTCAAGGCCATCGGTTTCCCGTTGCGCTCGATCGCCACCTGGCTGACCACCGAGAGCGTGCTGCTTTCGGTGATCGGCGGCGTGATCGGGGCGGGAATTCCCTACATTGCGTTCAACTACACGCCGCTCAAGGCCTACCGCCTGCCCGCATTGGGCATTCTTCAGGTGAGAACGGACTTGTTGTACGAATCGATCGTTGTGACGCTGGTCGTTGGGCTGGTCGCCGCGATCTTCCCGATTCATCGGGCCGCGCGACTGGGCGTGGTGGAATCCCTGCGGCGATTGGGTTGATGGGTTGGACAGCAAACTCGGCACGGCGATACGTAATCGCGAGATTGAGTTTCAATGCCTACCCTACGATCGGTCGGACCGCAAAAGATCCCCCACGCGACCCTTCACCCGGGCCAGGGCTTCGGTCGCCGAATGGACATCGAGACCCTGCTTGAGCATGACGATGGCCGCCTTGGCACGGCCCCTGGCCGCTTGAAGGGCCGCCGCCGCCGATTCGTAGGTCACGTCAGCCACCTCTGACACCACCCGCGTGGCCCGGTCCACGAGCTTGCGGCAGGCATAACTGTTCAAGTCCACCATCAAATTGCCGTAGGTCTTGCCCAATCCGACCATGCCGAGGGTGGTGATCATGTTCAGGGTCAGCTTGGTCGCCGTGCCGGCCTTCAATCGGGTCGAGCCGGTCAGCACCTCCGGGCCGGTCAGCACACGGATGTCGATATCCGCGGTGGTAGGAGCCTGGGACGAAGGCACGCAGGCGAAAAAGACGGTCGTCGCGCCGCGGCGCTTGGCCTCGGCCAGTGCTGCATGGACATAGGGCGTCGTGCCGCCGGTGGCGATGCCCATGACGACATCCTTCGACGTCACCTTCATCTCAACCATGGCCTCCGTGGCAGCGTTGGTGTCATCCTCGGCACCCTCAATGCTCCGCCACAACGCTTTCTTTCCACCTGCAATCACACCGCGCACCATCTTGGGATCCGATCGAAACGTCGGCGGACACTCGGATGCATCGAGCACGCCAAGTCGTCCGCTGGTGCCAGCGCCGACATAGATCAATCGCCCGCCGGCCTGCCACGCAAATGTGACCGCCTTCACGGCGCGAACGATCGCAGGCCGCGCTCTTGCGACGGCAGCGGGCACCATCGCATCCTCGGCGTTCATGGCGTCAAATGCGGCTTCGATGTTGAGCTGATCCAGCGCCATGGTGCGCGGATTACGCTGCTCGGTGAGCAGATGCCCGCGTCGCTCACCGGCATCCACGCGACCCTTGCGGCGCTGTGGCGATGCTCGCTTTGCCGTTGATTTCTTTACAGTTGATGACGATTTTTTTGTGTGTGTCTTCATATTCAACCGTTCGAGTCAGCCAATGCTCACATCACCCAGCACGACCCGGCGTTGCGCTCCTGTGACTTGCGGCAGATTCGCCGGCATTCCATCCATGCGCGCCGCCGCGAGTACGGCAAAAGAAACGCATTCCTTGGCGTCAATGGGAATGCCATGGTCCATTGTCGTACCCAGTTTCCGCGGCACCATGTCGGCGCACAGGCAACCCACCAAGGCGCCCAGTTTCGCGACCAGCGTAGGATTTCTCGCACCGCCTCCGCACAAGATCACATCGACGGACGAGAGGTCCGCCTTCCCCGTCATTTGCAGATGTGTTTGCAGATAATGGCCGGCAATGCTCGAGGCGGTGAAATCGGTTGCGACTTTTAGCCATGCATCGGGTGACAGTTTCCGCCCCGCAAAACGTCGATGCAAACCGTTCATGTATTGGCGGCCGAATTCCTCGCGACCGCAACTCTTTGGCGGTGCTTTGCGAAGATAGGGATGGCGCAACATCGCACTGAGGACAGGCTGCGTGTTGATGGTCGCCGCCCGTGCCGCACCCTGGCCGTCGACGTCGCAAGTTTGCTTTCCATTTGAGAAATGACTGGCCAGCGCATCAATCAGCATGTTGCCTGGGCCGGTATCGAAAGCGATGACACATTCAGGTCCGCCGCCGGCCGGCAGGTACGTCATGTTGGCGATGCCGCCGATGTTCTGAATGATCCGCGTGCGCTTCGGGTGCCGCAGCAGCACCCAGTCGGTCCACGGCACCAGCGGCGCGCCCTGCCCGCCCGCCGCCATGTCGGCCTGGCGAAAATGAGAAACGACCGGCGTCTTCAGCGCGGCGGCAATGGTCGCGGGGTCGCCGATCTGCAGCGTGGCATTGACCGCGCCCTTCTTCGCACCCGCGCGGCCCGGCGGCAGATGACAGATGGTCTGTCCATGCGAACCGGCGAAGTCGACCTTCGTAAGGCCAAGCCGCTTGATGAGTTCCACGCCCGTGTCGGCGAATTCGCGGCCGATCTCCACATCGAGGACCGCCAGATCCTCCGTTCGCGTCGCCGCCGGAGCCATGATCGCCAGAATCCGCTCGCGCAGCTTTTTCGGATAGGGACGCGCGACGTGCCCGAGACAGCGCACCTTCATCGCCTCGCCACGGCCCTTGATCGCCACGGCCGCCGCGTCGACGCCGTCGGCACTGGTGCCGCTATTCAGACCGATGACGATTCTCTCGCCCCGCGCCATGCCGTCCTCCATGACTCAACTTCACCATCCGGCTTTCACATTGTTTCGGACCTTCGATCCGTCCGCAAACACGAAATGCATTTTCGGACGATGGTTTACTCCGATAGGAACGCGACCTGCGAAGTCCACCGGCCCCCATCGCATGGCCCGGCCACGAGGCTCAAGACCCCGCCCCGCCGACCCGATTTTCTAGTACGCCAGGCCACGGATCCCAGTGTTCGTGCGACGGTGCTTTCCGGAGGGGGGAACCATGCAAGCCGCAACCACAACGCGCGCTCCAATTCACGGTCTTTCGCGATGGCTGCGCTGGGGTGACGGCAATCGCATGTCCGGCTCGCTGCGCATGGGCCCGGCTGTCAAGACGCGCCCGTCCGACTTCACGTCACATTCGCGAAGTCAAATCGACGCAGCCGACCTTGACTCCGTGCCGTTTCGCTTCACCCGCGAGGAAACGGTCATGAGCCTCATGACCGCCCTCGAAGCCAAGGACCCATACACCCAGCGGCATTCGATGAACGTGGCCATGCACGTTCGCACGTTGGCCGAGCGGCT
>CAYXEY010000543.1:0-4153 GCA_964464105.1 uncultured Planctomycetaceae bacterium | reverse complement strand
CATCGATTTGGGGCGACTGCGCGGAGATCTCATTCTATCGTTGCCTCATATCCGGTGGTTATTCCCAGGCCACCAAGGGCATGCTCGGTGGAACGGATACGGGAACCCCGGTGCCGTCTCATCCACTCTGGGTCACGGTTCAGCAGTGCTTGTTTATCAATGAGTGGGCCCGTATGCCTGATTTGCAGGGCAACACCATCAATCTGATCAACAACGTCATCGTCAGACCCATGCAGGGCGGACGGCTCAATTACACGAAAGCCAATATTGTGGGAAATTGCCTATACACATTGCCCAACCACCCGTGGCATGCAAATGCGGACCGGGTGCTCGTCACGACGGCAGGCACCGCGATGACTGACTCACTCTACGTCAGTGGCAACCTGCTCGATGGCAACTTCGAGGCCGCGACCAAAATCATCGGGTTCACGAACATGGGGCAATCGGCCATACCGCAGCATTTTTTCCGCACCACCGCCTACCCCGTGCTTCCCGCAAATGTACTCTCGGCGCCGGTGGCGCTGCTTGAAGTGTTGAGCAAAGCCGGCTGCAGCGGACCCGGACGCGATACACTTGATCTTTCGCAGATCGATCAGGCCGCGTTGGCAGTAGGTGTTGACCCGGCGATTGTGCGGTAGTTCGCTAGCATCGGCTGATTGCCGCGTGAATGCCGGCGGCCGCGAGCTTGCCGTCCTGAACCGCGTCAACCACTTCGGCGCCCTTGCTGACGCAGTCGCCCCCGGCGAAGAGCTTGTTGACGCTTGTCGCACAGGTCGACTTGTCGGCGATGACCCGTCCCGACTGCACATTCAACCCCGGGATGGCTGAAAGGAACTCGGTGAGCGCCACCTGGCCCAGCGCTTTCACGACCATGTCGCAGTCGAGGCGGAACTCGCTGCCGGCAATAATCTCCAATTTGGCATCCCGCCCGCTTCCATTCAGTCGCGTGCGCACAAATTCAACGGCGCAGGCACGACCGTCCGGTCCGGCGATCACGCGCGTCGGGGCGGCGAAGAACTCCCATGTGATGCCATCCGACTTTGTCAGTTCATGCTCATACGCAAACGCCGGCATATCGGTCTCGCCGCGGCGATAGGCGATCGTGACCGACTTCGCCTCCAGCCTAACCGCGGCCGTGGCGACATCGACAGCCGTATTCCCCCCGCCGATGACCAGCACGCGGCTTCCGCACTCGCACTGGTCGAGCGGTTTCGTATGCGTCTGAAAAACGAAATCCAGCGCCTCCCATACGCCCGGCAGATCCTCGCCGGGAATTCCCAATGCGGCCGTGCGACCCAGTCCAATTGCGAGGAATACGGCGTCATGGTCGCGCAGCAGCTCGGCCAGCTTCGCGCCGTTTACCGGAGAATGAAGTCGCAGGTCAATTCCGCCGATGTCGAGCACGCGCTGCGCTTCGGACAGCGCAAACTCGGTGCGATATTTGTACGCCGCGATGCCATAGGTGTTGATGCCGCCCGGCATCTCGCGAGCCTCGAACACAGTCACGGCGTGACCGCGCTTGCGCAGCTCATGTGCACAGGTAAGCCCCGCCGGACCCGCGCCGACGATGGCAACACGCTTGCCGGAGTTCGGCGCGGCCTGATGGAATCGCAGCTTGGATCGATCAGCCGCATCAGTCGCATAGCGCTGCAACCGCCCAATCTGCACCGGACTTTTAAGCAATGTGTTATCGACGCAGGCCCCTTCGCAGAGCACCTCGGTCGGGCAGGCCCGGGCACAGGATCCGCCGAAAATGTTGGCATCGAGAATCGTCTCCGCCGCACCCAACGGATTGTGATGCATGATCTGGCGGATGAACCGCGGCACATCGATGTGCGTCGGGCAGGCCCGCGTGCAGGGCGCGTCGAAGCAGAAAAGGCAGCGCGTCGATTCGGCAACGGCCTCGTCGGAGGTGAGCGCGGGGGCCAGATCAGAGAAGTTTGCGGCCAGGCGTGCCGCGCGGTCCGGGTTCGCAGGGCTTATCATGGAGCGCGATTATAACCAGCTTGCCGAAGTGGTTGCGGGGTTTGGGCACGATTGAAATGAGCCATCAGGAGCGATCGGACATTCTCGTTTTGGGTTGCGGCATCGCCGGGGCCGCGGCCGCGCTGTTTGCGGCGCAGCAGGGCCGCAAAGTGCGGATTATCGAGCGGGCATCCAAGGATGATCTGACTTCCCTGCCGGAATGGCTGCACGATGACGGTGTGAAGCTCCTCGAAAGCGCGGGCATACCCGCCAGGGACAAAACCATCGGCCAGATCGAGCGGGTGCGATTCGTGGATGCCGCGTCCAATCGCACCACCGAGGCCAAGCTGGATGCGCCCGTCATGGTGGTCGACTCGGCGAAGATTCGCAGCGCGCTGTCCCACGCTGCCAAGGCTGCGGGCGCAACGATTTCCATGGGAGTCACCGCCACGCGATTGAATGCCCGCGAGGAATCGATCGAAGTCATCGATTCCAAGGGCGGCGTTCACGAAGGCCGTGTGCTGCTGCTGGCCTGGCCACGCTGGGGCGTTCACTTCCAGCCATCGCGCGAAGCGATGATTCAGGACGGGTGACCGCCCAATGTGAATGGCTGGGCCGCGAGGCGTCCGTCGATGTCGATCGACGCCGCATCGGTGAACTGGCACTCCGTATCTCAGCGCTGGAGCCCGATTGTTACGGTTACAAGCTGGCGGTCGGCAACGCGCTGACGGTGGGCTGGGTCGGCACTGCCGACGGAGATAAAGCCCGGCGAGGACTGGTCGAGTCTGCTCGTAAACTGAAGTCACCCGGCGACGCCATTCCCGAGAACGACGTCGGTAAGGCGGCGCGGCTGCGACACATTCCCCGCGGCGCGGCCCTTGAAATGGAGACGCACGTCGCAAAGCGGGCCCTGCTCATTGGAGATGCCGGCGGCTTCGTGGCATCGTTTGGCCACGACAGTCTCTATCCTGCATTGTGGGCCTCGCGCATCGCCGCCGATGTCGCCCATCGCGCGCTCGCGTCCGCGCATCCGCAGGACACCCTCGCGGAGTTTGATTCGCTCTGGCGTCGCGACATGGTCGAGCATTTGCGAATCCCCAACACCGACCTGCGTTTCCTCATCCCCTTGATTTTCTCGAACGCGGTGATGGCAAAGAAGCTCGCGGCCGCGTTTGTGACCGGTACGAACATCTGACGAATTCGGCGCTTGTCTGCGCCGATCCCGCCGACCGTCGCCAAACAGATCAACCACGGTTACATGCCGCTGATGCACCCTAACACCCCAATGGGTTGTAGCTCCGGTTATCGGACGCATGACCAGGGTCTATCCCCGCACCACCCCTTGTGGGTGCCTGCAAGCACTGCCCCGGGGTTTCTGATTATCTGACGCTGCTAACCTGTGCTGCAAGCACGTCTTATAACCGGTGCGCTCGTTTCACCTGCCGCCTATATTTAGTGGGTCAATTTGTGAATCGCCAAACTTTTCCCGGCATCGAACCGATAAACCAATCGTAGGATTGAATAACCGAAATGGATTCGGACTCAGACCCTGGAAGCTGCAAAATCTGCACTGACAATCAACCCAGCTGAGACCGAAAAAAAACTCGCGGATTGACCGCGGCCGCCGAACTATGAATCCCCAGATTCGTAGTACTGCCGGAAGGCAGGGAAAGCGGCCACAAGCAAGGATGGTGAACCATGGCCAATGTCAATGCATTAGCGAATCTTTCTTCCAGCGCGACGCTGCGGGAGTTTGTCGAGCGCCGAACTGAGAAGCTGGCGAACCCCGACGTGCGACCCTCGGTAGACCGAATTGAGATTTCGGAGCTGGGTCAGTTCATGAGCCGGCTGTCGGAATTGCCCGACGTTCGGGTCGAAAAGGTCGCGAAGGTTCGAGCGTCCATCCTCCGGGGCGATTATGAAACGCCGGAGAAGCTGGACAAGGCACTCGAGAAACTGGTGGCGTCGCTGTAGGGAGTTACCAGGAAAAGTTCACTCACACGCGAGGGATCCCTCCTTATCGCTCGCGTACTCGTCCGCCGAAACGGGCCCTGGCGCTGAAGCGCTGGCCCGTTTCGGCATTTTTCTTGTCGAGGTCATACCCGCACCACAAATCGCGTGGCGAGTTCCGCATCTGCTTCGTAGAATCGCGGCAATGATCCGCGTCGTGCTCCCCGCGCCGCTGCGC
>CAYXEY010000542.1:3856-4162 GCA_964464105.1 uncultured Planctomycetaceae bacterium | reverse complement strand
GCCGGGCGGCCGACCGGTCGCTTCCGCGATTTCTTCAAACGTCAATTCCGCATAGGTGCGGAGCACGATCACTTCGCGCTGTTCATCCGACAGGGCGTCGAGGGCAATTCGAAGCGCGTCATGAAGACTCGCATCGTTGCGGACATTCGGCAGCTCGAGGTGTGGACGAATCCTCGGCAGGGCCTCCGCCTCCAGCGTCCGCCGCCGCTGGCGATCGATCGCCAGGTTACGCAAGGCTCGAAACACCAGGGGCCGCGCGTCCGAAGTCGATTTCCGCTCGCGGACCATTCGCACCAGGACGTCCTG
>CAYXEY010000542.1:0-3846 GCA_964464105.1 uncultured Planctomycetaceae bacterium | reverse complement strand
ATCGGCGGCGTCGCGCGACAAAGTCCGGGCATACGCCGCCAGCCCCTGGCGATGCGTCAGGTAGAACGCGGCCCAGTCGCAGTCGTAGGGGTCGCGGGTGCTCAAAAGTGCTCCTGCTTGTTCACGCCGTCCATCGCGGCATTGCCATGTCAACGAACGAGCAGCCGTATTTATCCCCTAAATTCGAAGCGAACGGGCCACTCGATCGTCCGATCCTGATTAAAGGTATTCCCTCCGCCTCTTCGTTATACTGTTGCCATAACGTCCGCGCCCCTTCCACCCGCGCGGCGTCGTCAGGAGAAATTTGCCATGTCGAATCGCTCACCGAATGAAAATCGTCGTCAGTTCCTCAAGGTCGGCGCTGCCGCCGCGGTCGCCCTGACCGCCAAGGCCCGTGGAGAAGATCCACCAGCCAAGGAAGAAGCGCCGAAGGCGCAGGAGCTGCCGCGCCGCAAGCTGGGCAAGACTGGCGAAATGGTGCCCGTGCTGTCGCTCGGCACCGGCGGTGGCCCGCAGCCCCGCTTGTATGAATACGCCTTCAACAAGGGCGTCAAGTATTTCGACGTGGCGGATTGTTACGGGAACGGCAAGAGCGAAGAAAACGCGGCCAAGTGGTTCAAGTCCAGCGGCAAGCGCAAAGAGGTGTTCCTGGTCACCAAGGATCACCCGCGCAAGCCGGAGGACTTCGTGGGCATGGCCGACAAGCGGCTCAAGGCCCTGGATACCGACATCATCGACCTGTTCTTCATTCACGGACTGGGCGACGACGAGTATCCGCCGGAATGCGTGAACTGGCCGCAGGAGAAGGAGTGGGGCAAGGTTGCCGAAAAGCTCAAGAAGGACAAGAAGATCAAGTTCTTCGGCTTCTCCACGCACTGCCAGCCGCTTGAGAATCGCATCGCCCTGCTGAACAACGCGGCCAAGGGCGGATTCGTCGATGCCATCATGGTTGCGACCGATCCGCACCTGATGCACACGAACAAAGAGTTCAACAAGGCGCTCGACGCCTGCCACAAGGCCGGCGTCGGCCTGATCGCCATGAAGACCACGCGCGGCGTCGCCCCCGGGCGGCGTGGCAAAGGCGGCTTCCCCGAGAAGGTCCCGGGTTTTGAGAATACCGGTTGGGATCGCTTCGGCACGGTCATCAACGCCATCCTGACGGACGAGCGCTTCAGCGCCATTTGCTCCAACATGGAGAACTTCAAGGTCATCGATGCCAACACCGACAGCGCCCGCAAGCACAAGCCGCTGACGGCCGATCAGCAGAAGTCGCTGATGGCGGCCTATGACCAGTTCGCCATGAACTACTGCAACGGCTGCAACGGGAGCTGCCAGGTGGCGGCCGGCGGCGGCGTCGAGTTCGGCACCATCGCACGGTACCTCGCCTACGCCGAGCAGGACGGTCGCATCACCGAGGCCCGCAAGCTGTACCGCGAGCTTCCGCAGGCGGCGCGCGATTTCAGCAAGGTCGACCTGCACGCAGCCGGCAAGGCCTGCGTCAGCCGGCTCGACCTGGCCGCGATCTGCGAGCGAGCAGACAAGCTGCTGGCGTAAATAGAACTGCAAAAAAAAATTGCCTGATTGGGGGCAATGGAATGTAGCCACGGGTAACGTCTGCGTTAACCGTGGCTTTTTCAATCGTTTGCTTTCGTCACGAAATTCGCGCTCGTCTATTTTCACCCATCGCCGCGCGTCATATGATGCCTGTTGCATGCAGGATAGCCTCAATCAACCGCCCGGCTTCTGTCCGAAGTGCGGGTATCCGACCATGCCGGGCATTTGTCCGGAGTGCGGGTTCAACGTCACCCTGTTGAATCTCGCCCGGAGACCACCGTCACGGCGACGGCGCGTTCGCCGCGTGAGCCTGGCGATCCTCGTTGTGGCATTGATCGCCGCGCCCATTTATTGGAAGTGGGGTTGGATCAGCGTCAACTGGGTGCGCTGGGCGCCGACATCCGTACTCTTCTGGATGAACCCCGGCGGCAACAATGCCGTTCTGCAGGAGTTGCTTCAACGCGATGGAGCGGGCGCCCTCTCGTCCAGTGAAAGAGACAGGTTCTATCGATGTCTGCAGCCCGATCCGGTGTTGAGCGTGCGTCCTGACTATCCGACCGGCTATCCCATTCGATGTGAGATTCTCGTCGGACAAGGACAGGGCGTGGGCATGAAGCTCGAAGGGAGCGGAATCAAAGTTCATATCGACGGGAAATTGGTCAACACGGCGATTGAAGGACCGCCGCAGCCTGAAAAACCATCTCGAAGTTATTCCAATACAAACGACCTCTGGATTGACCTCGCATCGCTGCCGCCGGGCGATCACGAACTCGAAGTGTGGGTCACCGGTACGCTCTTCTCCTACTGGCACTATCTGCAGACCGTTCCCCTGATTGACTATCACCTGAAGGCGAAATTGGAAGTGACCGGCAAGCCGATTACCGACTACGTCAAGTTCACATTGCCTGACGCGGCGCGGATCGAGCGCATGACGAGTGGAATTCGAATTGACTGCGGACTGAGTGCGGATTGGATTCCGCCGCCCGTTGGGGATCATTCGACATGTCCAACCTGGATCAAGCCCATGCTGATGATGCCGACGGCGGGATGGCGCGACGTGGCCTTCGGCGCGTTCGAGCCAACGATTACCGACGATCGCGTGGACCCGGCGGACGAGATGCGGCTCGGATTCTCGCGCTCTTCCAATCAATGGCTCAATCTCAATTTCCCGATGTGTCCCGATTCACGGACCTCGGGCCGATTTGATCTGGTGTTCAAGCCCAGCCTCGCCCGCGCGTGGCAGCTTGGGCTGTCTGAGGTACCGGCCATCGAAATGCGCTGGGAGGGGATCGCTTACGAAGTCGGGGGCGAGCGCCGTCCACCCGTGATCCGGCCACCATCTCCCGTCATCTTGGCATTCCCGATGGCGGGTGCGGAGGCACAGGGTCAGCCTGCGTCAGACCCCGACTAATGCTGGACACCGTGACCGATATAAGCTTCTGCTGCGCAATACGGTTATCTCAGTTTGACTGTTCGCTGGTTGCAGGTCCGGCGATGACCGATACAATGCTTGGTTCATCCTCGCGGCTTGTCTGACTTGTCGCGGGGCTGCTCCAAAACCGCATCGCCGACGTAGCTCAGCGGTAGAGCACGGCTTTCGTAAAGCTGAGGTCGTGGGTTCAAATCCCACCGTCGGCTGTCAATCTTGTCAGCCAATTTGCATTTCAGAATCGACCCAGGGACGGTCGGTCACTCGGAAACTTCAGCGACGGGGTCTTTCTCGGTGGAGGCACTGACGCCCAAGAGCTTAACGTCTCGGCAGAGGCCATTCTCATCGAAGCGCAAGACGCAATAGCGTGCGCCGCGGGAATTGGTCCAGTTGCGGATGTTGTAAACCCGCATGATCTCGCCAGAGTCGCGGCTCCGCAGCGTGGCAAGCGGCTCCTCCAATTCGGCATCACGGCGGCAGTCCTCGGGTGACTTGCCCATGACTTTGGGCTTGATGGCGGCGGCCTTGATGACGTCTTCGACGCCGTCGATGTTTCGCTTGACCCTCGACAGCGCGACGAGCTTGCCACTTCGCGATTCGACGACCCAGTTCTGCGAATCCAGGAGGTCGCCCTTGACGGGGTAGGTGATCAACTCACGCCGGTCATCGTCGGCATAGACCAGCGTCTCTTCGCGATCGCCGAACATCTCGTCGGCAGCGGAGACGGGCTGGTCATACAGCTTTTCCTGGCGCTTCTTTACGTCGGCATCGTTGATGGCGTCGCCGATGGCCATGGAGGCGAGGCTGACCGGATGCAATCGACAGCCGGTCGCCGTCGCGAGCACCAAGGCGAACGCCAGCAG
>CAYXEY010000541.1:0-4170 GCA_964464105.1 uncultured Planctomycetaceae bacterium | reverse complement strand
GCGCATGCGATTATACTCGTGTGACCGGACTCCCACCGCGGTGTGTGCGAGATGGGTTTCTCGCACCCGCGGTAACAAGGCGGTCGACCACAGGGGGCATTCGATGAAATCGAGAATTGTTCGAATCGGATTCTGTCTATTTATCGCCGCGGCTACGCTGGGGGTCACCTGTACAGGCGGCGTGCCCAATCCCGGCGGCGGGGGGCCTGCTTCGATGTCCGCTGCCGAGCAGCAGCTCGCGACGAATGCCCTCGCCGCGATCAATGCCCATCGCGCCGGTCACGGCCTCGCCCCGCTCACCCCGCATGCCGCCGGCGCGCAAGTCGCCTTCCAGCACAGTTCGGCCATGCAGTCCGGCAACTTCTTCGCTCACGTCAATCCCACCACCAATACCAGCCCCGGCTCGCGGGCATTCAACGCCGGGATCACCCATGATCCGGGGAATTCCATCGACCCCGACAGTGGCCGCCCGTTCGTCGGCGAGAACCTCTTCATGGCCACCAACAACAATATCACCGCGCAGATCGCCGTGGACAGTTGGGTCGGTTCGCCCGGACATCACACCCAGATCGATGCCCCGCTGCCGGTGGCCGGCGCGCAGACCATGCCCGCCTGGACTCACTGCGGCATCGGCGTCCGCCAGATCGGGAACCAAAGCTGGTGGACGGCGATGTTTTTCAGGAATCCGAATTGAGAGAAGCAGCCATTAGCCTTAAGCCGTAAGCCATTCGCTCGCCGTTACAATATCGACATGCACCCGCCTTCCCGTGTTCGCCGCATTCTCAAGTGGACCGGGACCGGGGCGTTCGTGCTGATCCTAATTGTCTGGGGCGTCAGCATTTTCGCCGGCGTGCGAATTGTGGTGCCCATCGGGTCGATCGCGATATCGCGGGGCATTGTGGAGATTGTGCAAAGTCCATCGATGGCGGAGCTTGAGTTTCAACACGCTTTGGCCAATACAAATGTCAAAGATGCCAAGGAGTACTTACGCAGGGTGGAGACTTCCGCGGACGCTCCCGCATGGCTGTTCAACGCAGCACGCGAACGAGACATGCTGCCCTGGGCACAGAAGGCGGCCCATGACGCCGAGGATGGAAAGGACGCACATGCGGCCATTTGGGGAATCCCGCTTGCGACCACGCCCGGACAGTCCATGGGAATCTTGTGGCTCAAGCCCTACGGTCCGCGACTGTCGCGCCCGGGACTCGGCCTTCGGCTTCCAACGTACCTGATTCAAGCTCCGCCGGGCTATTGGTCGGGCGTGTGGATCCCGCTTTGGCTAATTGCGCTTGTGGTCGCCGTCTCTTGGGGCATCATTCGATGGCGTCACCGGCCCATCCCGCCCGGTCATTGCACTAGCTGCGGTTACGACCTAACCGGCAACATCAGCGGCGTTTGTTCGGAATGCGGAATGGCAGAGCCGCCGCCAGCGACCGGATAGCGGCTTTGGCAGAGTGTTGGAACATGGATCAAAAGTCCAAAGAAAGACTTCGCGGATATCTCCTCGTGCGGCATCCTCAATTCGCATTGCGGAATTATGAAGGCTGCCCATTCGCCGTCGAGAATAAGAGCGAGCTTGAGAAACTCCGCGCCGCGTTTGGCTGCATTGATGCCTCAGCCTACCGCGGGTTCGATCGCCAGCAGCTCATGCCGTTTCCGTCACTCAACGAGGCGATCATCCAATCATTTCGGGATAATGGCATCGACATGGATTCCGATTCTGCGGCCAGGCGGTTCTACCACGACAAGCTGGCCGAAGAGCAGGCCCACGGAGAGATCGACGGCGATGGCGATGAATTCTCAACGCTTGCAGACGCCCGGGAAGTCTGGAGCCGCCTGTGCGAGCCGGACACCTACGAGATCATATTGATTTCGGTGACGGGCGAGGCCTCCGGAGAATTGCTCGGTTACGACGTCGGCTGGTTTTCCAATTACTCCATCATCAATGACACATTCGTGCGCCCCATCTGGCACCCGCCCGATCCCGACGACTACGCCGAGATGAATGGCTTCGCCCAAGGCATGAACCAGCATGTCCTCTTCCCCACGCGTGCTGCCGCGGAACAATTCCTTGCCTGGTATCGCACCCGCCCGTGGGGCGAGGACTTCGGACATGAGTCGGTTTTGACTGTCATCCAGGTGGAGAGTTTTCAGCCGTCTTGAAGTTTGCCACGCAGGTCATGGAACCGCCTCGGCTTTCACGGTAACGCCCGATTCAGTGAAGATTCGCTTCAGCGCGTCGAAATCCGCGTCAGTCAAATTCACTAGTGACTCTTTCTGCTGGACTTTCGGAAGGCTTAAATCCGCCGGGTAGCTGAAGATCAGCGGGATCTCCTCCCTCGCGCCGTTGCTCCGCACTTCCCAGAAATATACGTTTGGCATAATGCTCATAGGAGGGAGCCGGGCGCCTCTTTGCATCTGCTCGTCATGCGCTCGTATCCATTCCCGGATGCGCTTCATGCCCTCGCCCGAGGTCACCTGGTAGGCACTGTACGGCGCGTCGTGTCCGGCTCTCCATTGCAGGACGAATGCGCTGGGGGGCAGCGGCGTTACGCGTAAATTGTAGACCCCGGGCGGCAGATCGACCGGAAGTTCCAACCAGCCGAGGCCACCCTCCATTCGCGGATTAATAATCCCCTTCACGTCGAGCTTCACGGGAACCTGCGTGGTGAGCTGAATCCGGCCTTCGGTTCGGCCGTCCACCGTGCTACCTTCTCGGGCATCCACTTCATACTGCTTCGTGCCCCGGGCATCGACGCCCCAGATGCGCATCCCGCCGTGCGACGCATCCGAATACATGCGGCAGTTCAATCCCTCGCACGGCGAAAACGCAATGGATTGAGTCCCCGGAGTGCTGAAATCAACCGTGACCTCGGCGAGCTCGATTCCAGCGTTAGCGGGCAATGCCCTTCCACTAAACCCCAGCCGAATGGACGAGAGGAGCGCCAAGAGCAGCACGATGCCGATGATTGACCTGGTGCGCATGCTCCGCATCTCCGCCGCGACTCTATTTCAGAATATGATAATGCCCTTATTGCTTCGCCTTCTCCAATTCACGAATGAGCACGTCCGGCGGAATGATATCGAGACTCGGAAACCGGGCGCGGAAGTCGCGGCCTTCGGGGTGATGCGCATCCATCAACCGCAGCAGGTCGTTATCGCGGCTGACGAGCAATCGGGCCGAGCACGCGACCGCCAGATTGACGTAGTGCGAGTCGTCAGGGTCCGACGGATGCGCATACACGGCGGGAATGTCAGCGACAAATACGGCAGCTTCGCGGATGGCATCGACGATCCGTTCCACCTGATCATCGGTGATGTTAAACTTCGCGCGCAGTTTTGGCCTTGCGGATACGTCGCGGAACTCGTCAATTGATGCGTCACTGCAGAACAGTAGAACTTCGCCACGTGCTGCGGCCAGCAGGCATTTCGCCGCCGGTCCCAGCGGGCTGATGAGAGCCTGAAAATAGACGTTGCAATCGAAGACGACGCGAGAGGGTTGACTGCTCATGGCCGGTTCGCGCGGCGTTCAGCGCGCATGGCATGCTTTTCGCTTTCCAACAGTTCCGACAATTCATCTTCGGACATTCCGGATGCTTTGAAGGCCTCACCGATCGGCCCGCTGATTTCCAGCAAGTCGGGAATCTTGCGGATGGAGCGATCGAGGAGCCGGGCGGCGATCGTTTCAATGGGCAGACCGGCATCAGTCGCGTGCTTGCGCAGCGCGGCCTCGATGTCGGGCGAAATGGGGACTTCGATGCTCATGGCGCAGACTCCCCGCTGATGACTAACAATCAGCGGCTCGCCTGATTATATCACACGGATCTCAAATTCCTTGTTCCGCGTTGCGAGCTTATGGCTCACGGCTAATGGCTTATGGCTGCCGCCTCAGCACTGCGAAAACCCGCAGCCGTGGCACTTGATGCAGCCTTCGCCGGTGTCCAGGTCGCCTTCGCATTCCGGGCATTTCAGGCGGTATTGGCTGGCCCGGGCGGTCTCGCGGGCCGTGCGGACGGCGGTGGCCTGCGCACGGGTCTCGGCCGTGCTACCAGCGTGTCCGCCGTTTCCGTTGCCGTGGTTGCCGTTGCCGGTTGAGCGGGCGGCCGCCGCGGCGCGTTCCCTGACCAAGTCTCCGTGGCACAGGCCGCCGTTGCCGGCCCCCTGGTCCCG
>CAYXEY010000540.1:0-4173 GCA_964464105.1 uncultured Planctomycetaceae bacterium | reverse complement strand
CGTTCTCGAGATCGCGGGACTTGGACTTCCGCACCTTGTCGGCCCGCGGACTGCGGCAAAGCTGATTGATGGTTGGCATTACGAAATACTCACAGTTCTCTACTCTGCCGTCCGCATTCGGCGGCTAAAACGAGCCCCGCATGGTAGCAGGGCGCTCAAAAACGGTCAAATTCGGCACTATTCCCGTGGCAGCCCCTGGCGGCATCTACCGCCAGGGGCGCCCGGGAGATCAGTTCACTGAATCACGACGGCGTAACGGCCGTTGAGGCATCGGGTTCGGCAGACGAGTCGTCCGCCAATTCGACTTCGATAGGGGGGACGGTGGCCGCGGAGCCGTCGCTGTTCACGCCGGTGACCTCAGTCAGCGTCCGCTCACCGGGCTGCGGCATTTCCTCTTCGAGCCGACCCAGCCCCGGCATGCGAACCTCGACCGCGCGCTGCTCGACCGGCGCGGCGTGGTAGGCAATTTCCAGACCGTGAGTCTGCTTGAAACCGGTGCCGGCCGGGATCAGGCGGCCCAGGATGACGTTTTCCTTGAGTCCGACCAGCCGGTCGATTTTGCTGCTGAGGGCGGCCTCGGTGAGAACCTTGGTCGTCTCCTGGAAGCTCGCGGCAGAGATGAACGACTCGCTTCGCAGTGCGGCCTTGGTGATGCCGAGCAGCACCGGCGAGGCGGTCGACGGCTTGGGCTTGCGGCCCTTGGCCGGGGCCTTGCCGGCTGACTCGAGCTTCTCGTTGATGACCGTCAGTTCATCCTTGCTGATGATCTGGTTTTCCTTCAGGTCGGAATCGCCCGGATCGACGATCTTCAGGCTCCTGGCGAGCCGGACGTTTTCCTCCTTAAAGCGGAACTTGTCGATCACCTCGGACGGCAGCAATTGCGAATCGCCGGGGCTGTCCACGCGAACCATGCGCAACATCTGGGCCAAAATGGTCTCGATGTGCTTGTCGTTGATGGTCACGTTCTGCGAGCGATAGACACCCTGGACTTCCTTGAGCAGGTAATCCTGCAGGGCTTCGTTGCCCCTGATGGCCAGGATGTCATGCGGCACGAGCGGGCCGTCGCACAGCGGGTCGCCGGCCTCGACGCGATCGCCCGCGTGAACCAGCAGGTGCTTGTCCTGCGGAACGTGGTGCTCGCGCGGTTCGAGGTCCTTGCTGTCCGGGTTGACGACGATCGTCATCTTTCCGCGGCGCTTGTCGCTGCGAATCTCGACGCGGCCTGAGATTTCGGCCATGACCGCCGGCTCCTTCGGCTTGCGGGCCTCGAAGATCTCGGTGACGCGGGGCAGACCGCCGGTGATGTCCTGCGTACCCGACAGCTCTCGCGGACGGCGAGCCAGAAGCTGACCGGCCTTGATCGGGGCCTTTTCGGCGACTTCGATACGAGCCTTTGCCGGCAGGTAGTGGTATTCCAGGATCTTGCCGTCGGAATCCTCGATGATGACCTGCGGGTTCTTGTCGCCGCGGTGCTCGACCACGACGTACTTCGTGTCCGTTTTGCCTTCGGATTCCAGCTTGACCGTTTCGCCTTCGACGACGTCCTGGAAGCGAATGAAGCCGCTCGCCTCGGCAAGAATCGGCGTCAAGTGGGCATCCCACAGGGCGATCACGGTCCGCGGCTTGATGACGTCGCCATCGCGGACGTCGAGTCGTGCACCATATGGAATCTTGTGGCGCTCGAGTTCGCGGCCTTTCTCGTCGTTGATGGCAATTTCGCCATTGCGCTTCAACACGATCAAGTAGGGCTTCTTGGTTTCCTCGTCGACCAGTTCGGCCGCGTTCAGATTGTGGAACTGAACAACGCCGCCCTGGCTGCACTTGATGTCGCTATCGACGACCGCGCGGCTGGCCACACCACCAGTGTGGAAGGTTCGCATGGTCAACTGCGTACCGGGCTCACCGATCGACTGGGCGGCGATGATGCCGACCGCCAGACCTTCTTCGACGAGACGCCCGGTGGACATGTCCACGCCGTAGCAGCGGGCGCACACGCCGATGGGGCTTTCGCAGGTCAGCGGACTGCGCACTGCGATCTCTTCGAGACCGAGGCCGCCATCGGCCGGCGACGACTCGATGCGCCGGGCGATGTCGATGGTGATGATGTCGTTTTCCTTGACGATGTTCTCGTCGGTCACCGGATGGCGAATCGTGCTGCGGGCGATGCGGCCGATGATCGACTGCGACAGGGAGATGTCAACTTCCTCGCCCTTGTAGGTCGCCGACTTCTTGACGCCGCTGATGGTGCCGCAATCCAGCATGTTGACGATGACGTTCTGGGCCACGTCGGCCAGCTTGCGGGTGAGGTAGCCGGAGTCGGCGGTCTTGAGCGCGGTGTCGGCCAATCCCTTGCGGGCGCCGTGAGTCGAGCTGAAGTACTCGAGCACCGAGAGGCCTTCGCGGAAGTTCGCCTTAATGGGCGTCTCAATGATCTCGCCTGAGGGCTTGGCCATGAGGGCGCGCATGCCGGCGAGCTGTCGGATCTGATCGACCGAGCCGCGGGCGCCCGAGTCGGTCATGAGGTAAATCGGATTGAGGTACTTGCGGGCGCCTTCCGTGCCGACGTGCGAGTAGCGGCCGTCCGGCGTGCGGAAGTCGGCCTTCAGCTCGCGCATCATTTCTTCGGTGACGGTTTCGCGGGCATGCACCCAGATGTCGATCAGCTGGTTGTAACGCTCCATGTCGGTGATCGCACCGTTGGTGTAAGCCTTGGTGATGCGGTCCACCTTCTTCTGAGCATCGTCGATGATGGCCTTCTTCTTCTCGGGCACGCGCATGTCGGTCAGACCGAACGACAGTCCGGCAAGCGTGCTCCACTTGAAGCCGATCTCCTTGATGCGATCGAGCAGTTCGATGGTCGCACGTCGGCCAAGCTGGGCATAACAGTCGGCGATCACGCGGGCCGAGCCTTTCTGGCTCAACGGGTAGTTGAAGAACGGCATGGCCGTCGGCAGGATGTCGTTGAAAATCAGACGGCCAACGGTTGTCTTGATGATGCGATTGGCCGGGCAATCCACCGCCCGATCCTTCTGACTCTCCACCATGCGATCGCGGGCGATGCGCACGTTGATCAGCTCGTGAATGCCGACCTTTTTGAGGTCGTAGGCGAAGAGGGCTTCCATCGGGGTGGAGAAGGTGCGCTTGACCTCGTTCTTGTCATCGGGACTGAAATTGCAGGTCAGGTAGAAGATGCCCATGACGATGTCCTGACTGGGGGACATGATGGGCGCGCCGTTGGCCGGGCTGAAGATGTTGTTGGTGGACATCATCAGCACGTGGGCTTCGGTCTGAGCCTCGATCGACAGCGGAAGGTGAACGGCCATCTGGTCGCCGTCGAAGTCGGCGTTGAAGCCTTTGCAGACCAGCGGGTGAATCTTGATGGCGTTGCCTTCGACCAGGATCGGCTCGAACGCCTGAATACCCATGCGGTGAAGCGTGGGGGCGCGATTGAGCATGACCGGGTGCTGGTAGATCACCTCATCGAGGATGTCCCAGATCTCCTGGTCGCGGCGCTCCAGCATCTTCTTGGCGCTCTTGATGGTGTCGGCCAGTCCGCGCTCCTTGAGCTTGCGGATGATGAAGGGCTGGTACAACTCCAACGCGATCTTCTTGGGCAGACCGCACTGGTGCAGCTTGAGATCGGGGCCGACGACGATGACCGAGCGGGCCGAGTAGTCGACGCGCTTGCCCAACAGGTTCTCGCGGAAGCGGCCCTGCTTGCCCTTGATCATGTCGGTCATGGACTTCAGCGGCCGATTGGACGAACCGAGCACCGGTCTGCGGCAGCGGCCGTTGTCGAACAGGGCGTCGACGGCCTGCTGCAACATGCGCTTTTCGTTGCGAATGATGACTTCTGGCGCGTTGAGGTCGATCAGCTTCTTCAAGCGGTTGTTGCGGTTGATGATGCGGCGATAGAGATCGTTCAGATCGCTGGTGGCGAAGTTGCCGCTCTCCAGCAGAACGAGGGGACGCAGATCCGGCGGAATGACCGGAATGACGTCCATGATCATCCACGACGGCTCATTGGTGCTGCCGCGGAGGCTCTCGATGATCTTCAGCCGCTTGGAGAGATCCTTGATCTTCTGCTTGCTGTTGGTCTTGGCGAGGTCTTCGCGCAGGCTCGCCGAGAGGGTGGTCATGTCCATCTTGGTGAGCAGGTCGCGGATGGCCTCA
>CAYXEY010000539.1:0-4198 GCA_964464105.1 uncultured Planctomycetaceae bacterium | reverse complement strand
GATCAACTCCGCCGCATCTACTGACCTTGGAGGTTTGTTCAATGTATCGATTCTCAAGATTCGCAACCATCGTGACGCTGGTCCTCGGCATGTTTGTCACGGTCTCGTCGGCCCCGGCTGGCGAGAACAAGTCCAGTGACGTGCAGTACGGCGTCACGCCCGATGGGCGGCTCAAACTGCTCTTCACGGAGGGGCTGGTCGTACTGCAACCCATCGAATCCGGCCCCCTCACGGGTTGGGGCGCGGACGAGCCTGGCTTTTTCAGCATCATCAATCCAATCCCCGAGGAGGCGATGTCGCCCTTAGCGCCGAGCAACAACATCGTGGTTCAAGTGGTCGGTGCCGGTCTCGACAATGGCCTCAAAGCTTGGCTTCCAGGATTTGGCGCCCATCTTGGCAACGGGCCATTCAGCGTGTCGTCGTGGGACCTGGGGCCCGACCACGAGGACTCGCACCCGTTTTGGCACATCGACCCCACGACGGCGGGATTCGTCGGTCCGCTCGCGCAGACCGAATGGAACGCGACGTTTCGAATCATCGATACCGGTGCAACCGGCTACCTGCCGAGCGACCCGATCACGATGACGTTTGCGCCGGAGCCGGGCAGCCTGGCCATGCTGGCAGTCGGTGCCGCAGCATTGCTGCGACGCAACCGCCGGACGTCGAGCGTCAATTGAGTCCGAAGTATCAAATGGGGTGCGCGGGCAGCCGTGGTACGGTGCGGCCGCCCGCCATCCCGCTGTTGAGGAAGGCAATTGTCATGATGAAGAAATCCAAAGTTCGCTGGATGCCAGTCGCGACTTCATTGATCGGCATCCTTGCCGTGTGTTCACTCGCCGTCGCTCAGCATGACGGCGACGTCTTCGTGGGCCGGTCCACCGCCGGCCACCTGAAAGTCGGCGGTTTCATTCCGGAGTTGAACGTGGTCGGCCTGCCATGCGTAAGCGGTTTGTTCCAAGGTTGGTCCTCCAACAATCCGGGATTCGATCGCGTGATAAACCCGGACGTCGCCGCCGATCTCTATCCGATGGACACAGGCGCACAGATCCGCATCGTCTGCGTGTCCATCGACGCCGCATTAAGGGCGATCAGTCCCTCGTTTACCATTCTCGATATGCCCGGCGAGAGCGTCCTTCTCGGCGGGAGTTCGTTGCACATTCACCTGACATGGCACATCAATTCCGCTGACCCACTTTTTGTTCCGACTCAATCCGACTGGTTCGCCATGTTCAAATTGATTGATACCGGCCCGACCGGCTATGGCGAGTCCGCCCCGTTCACGTTTCATTTCACGAACGGCGACTGCCCGGCCGGAGACGCTAATGACGACGGACAGATGGACGGACGCGACGTGCAGTTGTTCGCGACGATCCTGCTCGATCCAACATCGGCGACTCCCCGGCAGCGGTGCCTGGCGGATTGCAATCGAGATTGCGCCGTGACAGCGGACGATATCACGCCGTTTGTCATGAGGCTGTTGGGACAATAGCGTTGGAATATTTGCCGATAGTCAGCGCGGCACTTGACATGGAGTTTGAAGATCGAGGCGATGCCCCGCTGTCACCAGGGACGGCAGCGCAAGAGAGAAACCAGTGCGGTCTTTTACTCCGATTGCCAAGGTACTGGTTCCGCTATAGCGTCAGCTACCACTAGGGAACGTTTTGAATCGCAGATTGCCGCCAGCAATGAAGACCATCCATGGTTCATGAGACGCCAAGTCGTATGGGAAAATCGAGGCGACCCCGACCGCCGCCGTGACGATCCACGTGGCGACGAGCCAACCGAACATGATTCTTCCGACACGCATGGCGGAAATTGTATCGCCTGATTTGTCGCGCTTAATGAGCTGGGGGCTAAGTGGAAAGCCTCAGCTGGCCGCGACAAGTATACTACGCCTTACATCGAGAATTCACGTCTCCCGAACAACCCTCCATACAATCGCCGACAAGAGCATTACGCTTGACAGAAACACCATTTGAATCAGCGCAAGAGCCATGACGTGTGATCGCGGGCTATTGGCCTCAATCGCGTAGAGCGCAATCGGCAGCGTCTCGCCGCCGGGCGGATGCAGCAGGATCGTGCTGCCGATCTCACCGGACGCAAAGATGAATCCAAGTGCGATAACGGCCAGAAGCGGCACGCGGATCAGCGGCAGAATGATCCTCCAGAAAATGGTCTTGATATCGGCCCCCGCCGTGGCCGCAGCGTCGAACAACTCTGAAGGTATTTGGAGCACAGACTGCTGGACGATCCGAAGGGCGACAATTGCGTAACGGACAACAAGTGCGGCGACGACCAGCAGGGAAGGCGTGATCCAGCGCGAGACACCGGGTCGGTCGTAAGTCGCGAGCAGGCCCAAGGCGACGATCGTACTAGGAATAGCGAAACCCATCGCGAGCAGACCATCCATCGCGTTCCTCGTTCTATGGGACGCGTGACAGAGAACGGCTGTAATCGCAATAGAGAGTACGAGCAATGCCAGCGCGGCGAACGCAGAGTACCACAGCGTATTCCACGCGGGTGCAGCGGCGAGATCCAACATCTTTGTGAAGGCGTCTCGGTCAATCGCTTCCAACACAATGGCGACAAGCGGCAGCGCACCGCCAATCGCCACCGCCAATGCAACCAGCCCAATGTTAAGCACGATCGTTAAGCGCTTGGCCGGGCGTGGCGGCTCCATGTCCGTGTCGGGTTGGGTGGTTCCGCCTGCGATGCGTCGTTCCAGCTTGACGGCGATCAAACCAATGACGACGAGGGGCACACAGAGCAGAGTCGCCGCTCGCGTGTCATTGAAAGCAGCCAGTTGCGTAAATACCTCAAAGTTGAATACGTCGACCTTGAGGATGGTCGGCACGCCGAGATCGGATGACGCCAGCAGGAAAATGATCATGGCCGCCGATGCGACCGCCGGCCGAAGGAAGGGCCAGCGGGCGACCAGGAATGCTTGCCACGGGCTGGCGCCGAATACCTGGGCGGCCTCGACCAGCGATGGCGACGACCATGCCAGCGACTTCTCGGCAAAGAGCACGGCGACGGGAAAGTACGCGAGTGAGAGGACAAACACAGCACCGCCGAACGAATAGATTGCGTCGACCGTCGCGCTGGCCGGGATACCGCAGGCCGCGAGCCAGTTTGAAACGGGAGCGTCAACGCGAAGCAGAGTTGTCCAGCCGAGCGCATGCAGGTATGGCGGAACTAGCAAAGGTATGAGAAGGGCAATTCGAGCGATCGTCTTTCCGGGCCATTTCGTGGCTCCGAGTCGAAAGCCGAGGACGGTTCCAAGTGTCGTCGCGAACATCGCAACGAGCAATGACATCACAAGCGAGCGCGTGAGCAACTGTAGGCCGTGAACTGTGAGGAGCGGCTGGCTTGTCGACGACCCATCGAACGCCCGCCAGACGAGCAGGCAGATCGGCACAACGCAAAATAGTACGAAGGGTGCCAAGCACACGACCCACAGCGCGAGCACCGTGAACCGGGTACCGGGCCATCGGGCAATCATTTCCTCTCGACCCATTCCTTAAGAGTCGGCATCAGCCATTCAATTTGTTCGGCGGAGGCCGCGTAATCGACGCGCATCGGCACGATGCGGTCTAACGATGTGACGTCTCGCGGTACGGCGACGCCCGGCGTGAGCGGGGTCTGCGCACAACTTTCCGCCAGCATTCGCTGGACATCGGCGCTGACCAGAAAATCAATGACTCGTTTCGCATCGCCAGCATTCGGTCCGCCCTTGATGAGCGACACTGTGTTTGGAATTACCAAAGTGCCAAGCGGTTTGTTCTCCTTCGTTGCCTCCTCACTTGGCTTTCTCTCTGGTTCCTGATCGAGCAGCACCACGCGAACCGGCTGACTGTCCTTGAGCGCTTCGGCCGCGTCGTCTGAATCGGTCAGCCCGGCGGCGACCTGGCCGCCGGCGACTTGCCGCTTGACTTCTCCGTTGCTGCTGACGATCTGCACACCGTTGGTTTTCAGGTTGTTGAGCCACTGTCGGCCGCGCTGCTCGCCCAACTCGGCGAAGATCGCGCCGACATGAAAGGAGGTCGTGCCGAAGAGCGGATTGGCGATGGCTACCCGGCCCTTCCACTCGGGTTTCGTGAGATCGAAGATGCTCTTGGGTTCCTTGCCGGCGGGGACGAGCTTCGTGTTCACTAGGAGCACGCGCGTGCGGGCTGAGAATCCGATCCAGTGCCGTTGC
>CAYXEY010000538.1:0-4207 GCA_964464105.1 uncultured Planctomycetaceae bacterium | reverse complement strand
AATTTTCGACGCCGGTTACACCCCGAACCTGGTCAGAATTGCACGCCTGTTTACACCAATGGGCTCCCGGCGCAGACTGAAGCGCCTGCCCAATTGCAACAAGGCAAGGCCACATCGCGCGCCTCGAGCTTCACACCGGGCCTCGACGATTTGATGACGCTGCTCGTTCAGCCGCGGCACCTACGGCTATTAGCCGCTGGAACGTTGCGGAACTGGGAGTTGGCGGCGTTCGAATTGAACGAATTGCACTCCGCTCTCGACCGCGTCTCAAACACCATCCCGTCGTACCAGGGAACCGATGTCAGGGAGGGGATCGATTCGATCATGGCACGGACGCTTCAAGAGAGTTCCGATGCGATCCACGCGGGTGACGTCAGCCGGTTCATGCGTGCCTATGAAAAACTGACCCAGGCATGCAACGCCTGTCACGCCTATCTCGAGCATCCATTCTTAAAGATTCGAGTACCAACGAAGGCCGACCTACTGGCGGCCTATCCGGATCAGGATTTCGCCCCCGGTCCCCCGAGGCCATCCCAGGCGGCGCCTGACGGTCGAGCGGCGTCGAGGGACGAGAAGGTTTCCCGGCGCTAGCTGCAGCTGTATGAAAACCGACAATCAGATCGACGGCGTACTCAAACGCATGCGGGCAGGGGTGCCGACGTCATGGCTCCGACCTACTGGAGTTGCGCCGAAGGTTCCAGGGCTCACCCACTCCGCGATCGAAGAGGTCAGGCGGCGCTTCGAGCGGTTCGAACGGCCCCTGGCGCAGCTCTTTCCAGATTCGGGCTGGGATGGCCGCATTTGCTCGCCGCTACGGAGATATCCCGCGAGGCTCGGCGCCGTCGATGAACTGTTCGTCAAGTGTGATTCGCTGTTGCCAATGACCGGCTCCGTCAAGGCACGTGGCGGCGTTTATGAGTTGTTGTGTTCGATTGAGGCGTTTGCGCAACGGGAAAAGCTACTCACCGACAGCATGGACTATTCAGCCCTTCTGGTGCCTGCAACCCGTGAGGTCCTCGCGAAACACCGTGTGATCGTGGCCAGTACGGGCAACCTCGGATTCAGCATCGGGCTCGTGGGGCGTGCGTTTGGCGTCGACATCGAGGTCCACATGTCTGCGGATGCCAAGGAGTGGAAGAAGGCGCGGTTGCGATCCCTGGGCGCGCGGGTTGTCGAACACGCGACTGACTACGAAGGCGCAGTAGCTGCCGCCCGAAATGCGGCGCTCGCCGGCGACGCCTATTTCATCGACGATGAGCGTTCACTTCAGCTCTTTTCCGGCTATGCGGCAGCTGGAGGTGAGCTCGCGGCTCAACTCGCCGATGAGCGCATCGAGATATCAGCCGACCGACCGCTCGTGGTTTATCTTCCCTGTGGCGTAGGTGGTGCGCCCGGAGGGATCACGGCCGGGCTCCTTCAAGAGTTTGCACACGACGTCGTGATCGTCTTCGTGGAGCCCATTGCATCGGCGTGTATGTTGGTTGCGTTGGCGAGCGGGCAACGACAACCGGTGTACGCGCTTGGGCTCGACAACAACACAATCGCCGACGGACTTGCCGTCCCAACGGCGTCCGAACTCGTACTCGAGCGCATCGGGGCCAGGGTCGACGCTGTCATTGCGCTTCCGGATTCGTCGATGATCGAATGGGTCCGCAGAGCCTGGTTTGAATCGCAGCTGCGCCTCGAGCCATCAGGGGCGGCCGGTTTCGCTGCTATCGAGCCGTTCCTGGCTGCCCGTGCTGAACGGGGCGACGCCATTCGAAACGCGGTTCACGTGGTCTGGGCCACGGGCGGTTCACTTATGCCGGACTCTGAGTTCAAGTCCCTTTTTTGACTGATGGCGAGGTCGAATGAAATGGCAGACAGTTTTGAGAACCTGTCATGAAGATCGCGGTGTTGGGGGGCGGTGTCATTGGTGTGACGACCGCATACTACCTTGCCAAGGATGGCCACTCAGTGACCGTTTTCGATCGCCAACCCGCTGCCGGCCTCGAGGCCAGCTTCGCGAATGCAGGGGAAATATCGCCCGGGTACGCATCGCCTTGGGCAGCGCCTGGGATGCCCTTGAAGGCGATGCGGTGGCTGTTCGAGCGCTATCCGCCCCTCATACTCCGCGCGCGGTTTGACCTGCAGCTTCTCGCATGGCTGGGCCGACTACTCGCCAATTGCACAGAGCAGCGGTACGCGCTCAACAAGCAGCGCATGGTCAGGCTCGCAGAATTCAGCCGGCATGCATTGATTGAACTCAGGGCGACCACGGGCATTGCGTACGACCATCGGACGCTTGGAACTCTTCAGGTCTTCAAGGCGCAAAAGCAGCTCGACCAGGTGGGCAAGGACGTAGAGGTATTACAAGCTCTGGGCATTCCATTCAAGATCCTGGACGAGCGTCAATGCCTGTCGGTTGAACCTGGATTGAAGAACGCCAGAGCCAGGGTCGTCGGCGGGTTGCATCTGCCGAATGACGAGACCGGCGACTGCTTCATGTTCACCTCAAACTTGGCGACACTTTGCCGTTCAGCTGGGGTGAGCTTTCAATTCAACATGGTCTTGAAACAACTGCGATCAGATGTGGAGAAGGTTACCGGCGTGGTGACGGATAGCGGCGAAATCAAGGCCGATGCCTATGTCATTGCGCTGGGTAGCTATTCTGCATCCTTTGTCAGGTCGCTCAAATGGAAGCTTCCGATATGCCCGGTAAAGGGGTATTCGATGACGGTTCCTATCCAACACGAGGACGATGCACCGCAATCGACCCTCCTGGACGAAACTCACAAGGTCGCGATCACCCGTTTAGGCGCGCGGATACGCGTCGGCGGCATGGCAGAATTAGCGGGATTTGACCAGAGGCTGGTGACAAAGCGCAGAGCGACCCTGGAGCACTCACTTGCCAGTCTGTTCCCGCGCGCTGCAGAGGCTACTGCGGAGAGAGCGTTTTGGTGTGGATTGCGGTCAATGACCCCGGACGGAACGCCGATCGTGGGTTCGACACCACTGTCGAATCTCTATCTCAACACCGGCCACGGTACGTTGGGATGGACCATGTCGTGCGGATCAGCGCAAATCATTGCGGATCTGATCGCGGAACGACCCTCTCTCATCGAGAGGACTGATTTGTCGATCGCGCGGTATGGAGACTCCCATGCGCGTCCATAGTTCGGTGAAGACCTCTCAGCAGGTTTAGGCATTTGATCCACGGTCCTTTTTGACTAACAGACGGACAACATGGCATGTAGGAGCGAGAAATGAAGACGGCGATTGTCCTGGCGGGAAGTGCGGGCCTTATTCTCATGGCTGCCGAAGCAAATGCATTGGAATCAAAGGCCCAACGGGTGTCTTCTGAATCCGTGGCGACCGTTTGGAAGCGAGTGGGGAATTTCTGCGGCATCAGCGCGTGGGACCCTTCCGTTGCCAAGTGTGAGTTGTCCTCAGATGGAAAGCAGCGAAGGTTGACGCTCAAGAACGGAGCGACCGTCGTGGAAGCATTGGTCAAGTGGAGCGATGCGCGCCATTTCTATACCTACAAAATTGTTTCGTCTCCACTGCCGGTAGCGGGGTACAAGTCGACCCTGAAGGTGGCGGCAGGTAAGGCGGGTTCCGGGTCAATCATCACGTGGCAAGGTCGTTATGAGGCCAAGGGCGCCAGTAACGTCGAAGCCAAGAAGATCATTGACTCCATTTACGAGTCTGGAACGGAGGCGTTGGTGTCGGCGCGGAGTGTCCCTGCCTCGTAGGCACTTGCTGCACATCGACAAGGCGTTGTTGCGTGAGGAGACCGCGCGGCGTAATCGACGGTTGGCTCATGGTGGATTTGGACAACATTGTCTATTCCTCGCGTTTGTGAATGGTATGTCGTGATCCTCGATTATGAGACTCACGAACTGCCGGCCTGACAGCTGGAAGTCCGCGGCGCTGCTTGTGCGGACAGTGCATCATCCGTGTGCCGTAGATTGGGTGGTGAATAGCTCGAAAAGGGGTTTTCACGTGACCCGTGTGGCTCCGATGGCGCAAGTTCGACGTGGCGACTTCGACGGTCAAATTGGCCGGCAATGCGATTCAAATTCGGCGAAGAAGTGATCGGAGTTTGGGGCGCGCTTAACGTAAGGGCATGGTTCTCGCTGAATGCCATTGAGCGGATCAGTGGCATCGGTAGGGTCAGCATGGATCTGGACGCGTGCAGGTTGCCTTTGGCTAGAGTAGTGCATCG
>CAYXEY010000537.1:0-4212 GCA_964464105.1 uncultured Planctomycetaceae bacterium | reverse complement strand
TCAACGCTCTACTGTTTGCAGTGTTGGGAGTGGGTGGCATTGTCGCTGATTCCAGCGCGCTGATTGCCAATGCGCTGGACAATGCGTCGGACTCGATCGTGTACCTGATTAGCTTCCTCGCCGTTGGTCGTGCGTCACTGTGGAAGCGTCGCGCAGCTCGTCTGGCTGGAATCCTGCTTCTTGTATTCGCTACTGCGGTCATGATCGACGTTGGAAGGCGCTGGCTAGTCGGCGCCGAACCCTACGGATCAACTATGATGATCCTTGCGCTGGTGGCTGCAGTCGTCAATCTGATCTGTCTGAGGCTCATCAGTCGAGCACGTAACAAGGACGTCAACATGCGTGCCGCTCAGACCTTTAGCTTCAATGACTTTGCTTCGAATGGCGGCATACTCCTCGCTGGTGGCATAGTGATATGGCTAGAGCAGTCTTGGCCTGATCTAGCCGTCGGGTTCATAGTGGCGGCCCTCGCAGTAAAAGGGGGCTTGGATATCCTTAAGGACGCCAAGCAAGAGGAAGCAGCGCGTTCGCCTGCCGGTGTTCGATAGTCACAGGCAGCCCTGCTTGTTTGTAAAGCGGTGTACAGCGGCTGCGGTAGCTCTCCCATCCTGCCCCTATTGGCGATACGAAAACTTGCAGTCGTTCGAAGCCTGCTATATTGAGGCCACTTCGTTGGGGAGTAGCCGCCGCCGCAAAAGGCGGGGACGCGTCAACAGACTTGGAGTTCGCTCCATGGCGCGGCCGGCACAGTGCTTGGCGAGACCGATGATGCACTCCTGAACCATGGGTTGGGCCGGGAGTGCGTCATTGTGTTGCGCGGCCCGGCCCCTGGAGTTTCATCGTGATCGAAGCCTTCCTCGTATCCATCGGCGTAGTAACGCTTGCCGAGATCGGCGACAAGACACAGCTGCTGGCACTCGTGCTTGCTGCCCGATATCGCAGACCCGTTCCCATCATCCTAGGCATCTTGGTCGCCACGCTGGCTAACCATGCTCTAGCTGGAGCTGTGGGCGTGTGGATATCGGCGATGGTTGGCCCCGTTGGTATGCGGTGGATCCTGGGTGTGTCGTTCATCGCGATGGGCATCTGGACGCTGGTACCAGACAAGGTCGATGCCGGGCGGGAATCCACGCCGTGCCTCGGAATATTCGGTACCACGCTACTCGCGTTCTTCTTGCTGGAAATGGGCGACAAGACGCAGATCGCAACAGTCGCGCTGGCTGCGAAATACAGCGCGCTGACAGCGGTTGTTGCAGGTACGACTGTCGGTATGATGTTGGCCAATGTTCCGGCTGTGCTGCTGGGCGACGTGGCCGCGAAGAAAATGCCAATGCGAGTAGTGCGTGGGATTGCTGCGGCGATCTTCCTCGCTTTGGGAATCTCCGTACTCCTTGGTGCAGGGTCGATGTTTTGACGCGCGCAACAGGGAAGCTCTGCGGCTGGACCTCGCCAGCGGTCACTGCTGGCTCAGTACGCGGCTGATGTTGGCCCGCCGACAGCATTTCCCTGCCACACATCGGGGGCGCTTCTGACCTGTGTCTAGTCAAGCTCTCTGTGTCGGCAGTCGTTGCAGCGTTCCTTGCGTTGAGCCAACTTGTCGATGAGCATCACGCCGTCGCAGCATGAGCACTGCGTCAGCTCGATGATCTCGGACTTAGCGACGCCCCGTGCCAGCAGCACAGCCTGATCAAACTCCAAGTCTGACTCTGCCACCCACATGCGAAAGACTTCATACGCTTCGCAGAGTAGCTCTCCGTTCTCCAAGCTCGGCAGCAGCTCGCCTGACGTGCCGTTGCGCCGATCGTGCTGAAACAGCGTCTGGTAGATACCCGCGAAAAGCGTTGCATGAACGGAGCGGATGGCAGAACGGAAGTGGGGTTGGAATGAGGTCGGTGCGGGCCCGCGAAACCCATCTCCTGCCTCGGGCAGCCACCGCCGCTTGAGTGTAGTCAGTCGGTCTGGGGTCAATCCGCTCCATTCACTGGCGGTCTGTGCGCGGGCGCCATGTGTCAGCAGCCGCAGTCCCAGATGCAGACGCCGATAGTGCCGATCGAACCTCTCATCACCAACCTTGGTATCCATGAGACCCACCTTGTTGAAGTTTCTACCATCTAAACCTAGGAAACCCTCGGGCGTTTTGGACCTAGAACCTGCTGACAATGCCGCTTTGCCGATGAGGTATGGCGACGGCGTCAATGAACGATTTCGATATCGAGCTGGATTCACAAAAGAATCATTCTTCGTCAGCGACGCAGTGGAAAGGCGCTCCTGCCATTCACTTGGCCCATCAGATGAATGAGCAGTGCATCGATCTGCTCTGCCAGTTGGCCATGGAACAATCCATTGGCGTCCATTGGTCATTCCTCACGTCCAACCGGGATCTCTGGAGCCGCTTGGACGGCGAAGCGCGGCGTCGGCTCACGACATTTCCATTTGTCATTGTTGATATCCGTTTCGGAGATGAGTCTTGGTGGAATCAAACAAACAAGGAAGTTCCGGTGTCGCGTGCGGACAGATCTGCAGTTGGCTCCGGACATGGACTGCGATGGGAGGGCCTTGCACTGGAAGCGCTGATGTTTGCCTGGCAAGTTGCACGGGAGGATCGGAGGGTCGCTCACATGGTGTTTGGTATGGCGCCCGCGGTCACGAGGAGCATCGCGGCGCTGTCGATGCAGGGTGTCAGAATCATCTCTGCTCGATGCGCGCAAGTGATGCGTATTCGGTGGGACGAAAAGCCAAAGTTCTGGCGCGAACTTCTGATTGCGTCGCGCGCAGCAGATGCTGATGAATTCGTGGCTCTGAAGCATCATGCCGAGCGGCGGCTGTTGAGCATGCTGCGGCGTGCTCATCAGACTTAGAAACGAGCATCTCCTGGAGGCAGGCTGCCGCGCGCCATTGAAGACCTGAATCCTGGCGCGGCTTCTGGGCGACGAATGTTCTGCTTTACCGGCACCAGGGGCCCGCCCGCGGTCGGTACAGGCGGCGAAGTCAGGATCTGCGCTCGAGCGGATGACGTGGTGATCGAGAGTCGTTAGCAGGAGCTCATAGGCACGGCGATTCCGGTGGTAATCGGGAGCTTCTCGCGCCTTGTGATTGACATGGCACGCGAACGTCAGGTTGGCCAATCCAGTGGCACGCATGACCATGAGCGCCTGGCGCCCTATGGCAAGAAAACGACGCATGGGAAACTCCTAAGGAACGCAATAGGAGACAGTCACAATGACTCTCTCATCACGCGAAAGCTTAGGAGAAGGAGGGTAGTCCCCTCGCAGGCGGCAAATCAAACGATCGTGACGATGGCGGCACCGTTGAGGATGTGCGCGTCGAGCGAACATCTCCAGCGGCAGATCGAATTTCAATCGTCGGAACTACATACACAACCCATGTGAGTCCCAAATCGAAATTCAGTTGATGTTCGGCGTGATTCGAAGCAGTGAATGTTGCCGCGGGAAGTGACGCCTCACGGTCGTCAACGTCATCGTCAGCATGGTCTTCGCCAAAGAAAAGGCCGCCATCAGCGTAGTGAGCGACCGGATGGTCATTCCCAATGTCATGGCCCGAGCACAGATGCAGGTGCAATCCACTGATCTGCACCAGCAGAAGCGAGAAAATTAGGTAGAAGAAGACGACACGTCTACACACTCGGGAAATATATCACTGACTGCAGGAAAGGCATGCCAAGAAGTCTGTAGTGCCATGATTCCGCGAGGGAAATAGGTAGCAATGCGCAGGCCTTTGCGGCTTGGCGTTTACCGATCGACAGCAGTGATAGTCAGTAGGGTTGGTGTTGACTCGGCTACTGGGCGATCCGTTTGTGAGGAGTTTCGGGGGGAATTTCCCGGAAACTACCCCTCTAGCGTGAGACTTCGGCCGTGGTCCCATGGCACTCCTCAAAACAGGGAGGTGCCCGGTGGATCAGCCTCAACCCCGCCTTGGCAGCCGCATCGCTGCCCGCTTGGCACTCATCTTGGTTCTCCTGCCGGGAGTGGGGTGGGCGCAAGCCTCACCCTTCGATACCGGCGCCAATTCGATGGTGAGCTTTGCGCTGACCATTGCGACGCCCATCGCCGTGCTGGTGGTCATCGGCCTTGCACTGGCGGCTGCGGTGGGGCGGATCTCCTGGGGTTGGGTGATCGGTGCGCTGGTTGGCATTGCGGCGATCTTCGGCGCTCCGCAGATCGTGGCCTGGATCCGCTCGATGTTCGGCGTGTA
>CAYXEY010000536.1:0-4213 GCA_964464105.1 uncultured Planctomycetaceae bacterium | reverse complement strand
ATGAAGGGCGTCGTGCATCGTGACATCAAGCCTTCGAACGTACTGGTCGCGGCCGGTGACAAGGGCCCCATCGTCAAGGTCATCGACTTCGGCGTCGCCAAGGCCCTCGCCCAGACGCCGGCACAGGGCACCGTCTTCACCGAGCAGGGCCAACTCATCGGCACGCCGGAATACATGTCGCCCGAGCAGGCGGAAATGGGCGCGACTGACATCGATACGCGCACCGACGTCTATTCCCTCGGCGTGCTGCTCTACGAGCTGCTGACTGGCGCGACGCCGTTTGATTCGAAGACGCTCCGAGCCGCCGGCCTCGCGGCCATTCAACGGATCATTCGAGAGGAAGAGCCGCCCAAGCCGAGCACGCGATTGTCGTCACTCGGTGAGGCCGGCGTCGACATCCTTCGTCACAGACAGACGGATGTGGAGCACCTCGCCCGCGAACTGTCCAGCGAGCTGGATTGGATTCCGCTCAAGGCCATGCGCAAGGACCGCACCGAGCGGTATCGCACGCCGTCGGACCTTGCCGACGACGTGCGCAATTACCTGGAAGGCCGCCCGCTCGAGGCCGGGCCGGAATCGGCGGCCTACCGGCTGCGAAAATACGCCCGTCGACATCGAGCGACGATCGCCGCGGCCGCGACGATGGTGCTGCTGCTGGTCGGCGGGATCGCGGGCACCACCACCTTTGCGCTTCGCTCCGCCACCAACGAGCGCCACGCCAAAAGCGAGGCACGACGGGCCGACGACCAGGCGAAGCAGGCCCTGGCGGCGCGCGACGAGCAGACGCGCGCTCGGGAGGAGGCCGATCGTCAGCGCAAGCGCGCCGAAACCGAGCGCGATCGCGCCGAGCGCGTAACCCAATTCGTCACGCGGGCGTTGATTTCCAGCGATCCCAATAAGGGCGGCGCGCAGGGTCTATCGGTCACCGATGCGATGGACCAGGCTGTGAAGCAGCTCGACGCGGGGGAACTCAAGGACCAGCCCGAGACCGAGGCCTCGCTGCGCCAGACGATCTCCTCGATTCTCAATGGCAATGCGCGCTCGCTTGAAGCGCTGCGCAACGCGGAAGCCGGACTGGCGATCAGCCAGCGCCTGCACCCAGGCGACCACGTTGACGTCGTAACGGGATTGAGCAACGTCGCAACGGGTCTATACCGACTCGACCGACTGGACGAGGCGCTCCGTATACACGAGGCGTCGCTGGAAATGAACCAGCGGCTGTTCAAGGGAGATCACGAAGGCACGGCCTCGGCATTGAACAGTATCGCCGCGTGTTTGGCCGCGCTGGGCCGGACGAACGACGCCCTGCCCAAATATGAAGCGGCGCTGGAGATGCGAAAGCGCCTGTTCAAGGGTGACCACGCCGATATCGCCATGAGCCTGAACAACGTCGGATACTGCCACATGGCCTTGGCCGACTTCGAAGAGGCCATGTCGAAATTCGACGAAGCCCTCGAGATGCACAAAAAGATTTACAAGGGCGATCATCCCAGCATTGCGACCAGCCTGAACAATGTAGCCGGATGTCTCAAATCCTTGGGCAATATCGAGGAAGCGCTGGAGCGATATGAGGCCGCGCTGGCCATGTGGCAGCGGATGTTCAAGGGCGACCATCCCGACGTGGCGATGGGGCTTAACAATATCGCCGCCTGCCTCATCGCGCTGGGGCGATCGGATGATGCGCTTGCGAAATATCAGGCGGCGCTGGAAATGCGCCAGCGGCTCTACAAGGGCGATCATTCAGACATTGCGATGAGCCTGAACAACGTGGCATCTTGCCTGCAATCCCGGGGAAAGGCGGCTGAGGCGCTGTCACAATACGAGGCCGCACTGAAGATGTTCCGGCGGCTCTTCAAGGGCGACCATCCTGACGTGGCCACCAGCCTGAATAATGTTGCGTTCTGTCTTTATCGATCCGGTCAATTCAGCAAAGCCCTGCCCATGTTCGAGGAATCCCTGGCCATGCGCCAGCGGCTGCATAAGGATAATCATCCCGACGTGGCCAAGAGCCTCTCCAATCTGGGCGCTTGTCTGGATGCCCTGGATCGATCGGCGGACGCATTGCCCAAATATGAGGCAGCGCTGGATATGGTGCAGCGCGTTTACACCGGAGATCACTGCGATGTGGCACTGGCCATCAACAATCTGGCCTACTGCCTCGACAACCTGTCGCGCCTCGACGAAGCCCTGCCCCGCTACCAGGCGGCGCTGGAAATGGAGGAGCGAATCCATAAGGGCGACCATTCCGACGTCGCATCCAGCTTGAACAACGTCGCCGTATGCCTGCGGGCCATGAAGCGTTATGACGACGCCCTGCCGAAATACGATGCCGCCATTGCCATGTTCCGCCGGGTGCTACCGGCAGGCCATCCCGACCAGCTGTATCCGCAGATCGGAAAGGCGCGCACGCTGGCGGCGCTTAAGCGATTTGAAGAGGCCGAGCGGCTTCTGATCGACGCGGCAGACCAATGCGAAAAATCACCGGCGATGCGCGCCCTCCAGTGGTCCTCGGTGAAGTCGAATCTCGTCCAGCTTTACGAGGCCTGGCACGCCACCGCGCCCGACAAGGGCTATGACAGCAAACTCGCGGAATGGCGCAACAAAGAATGATCCTCGTCACCTGGAAGCGGATTCGACCCGATTCAATTTGAATTGCGCGATGACCGCATTGTGATCCGAGCCGGTCGACGCAATCGAACCTTCATTGATGCGATAGGACTTGGGAACGTAACACTTTGCCAGTGCCGGCGAACAAAGGATGTAGTCAATCAGCGCCGCGTGCGGCGGCTGGTTGTAGCTCTTGGCCCCGGCGGGCAAGTCGGCAAGAAAATCCACCAGCTTTGTGGGGCCATCGCCGACCAGCGTCCTGAGTGGTTGACTGTCCCAGGTATCGTTGAAATCGCCGCAAATCAGAAATCG
Organism: uncultured Planctomycetaceae bacterium; assembly: GCA_964464105.1. Classification (GTDB taxonomy): domain Bacteria; phylum Planctomycetota; class Phycisphaerae; order UBA1845; family UTPLA1; genus CAYXEY01. Next base: position 1,294 of record CAYXEY010000536.1, on the reverse strand, counting down.
TGCAGACGGGTCGCGCTTCAGCATGTCGCCGAGCACTGCCTGCACCGCATGGGCCTCGCCCATCCGATCTTTGAGCGATAACTCCGCGTCTCCGCGCTTGCTCTTCAAATGCACCACGAAGACATCGAACGGCGTGCAGCCCGGCGGCTCGATGCGCACCTGGAGCAGGTCGCGCCGAAACCGGGTCTTGCCCCCGGCGCCGTCGTCGAAATCGCGAAATCGATGCGAAGTGACCGGACCCACGGGAAATCTCGACAGTACACCACATTCGATGCCGCGCACGTCGTTGCTTTCAAAGCTGACCACGTCGCGATAGCCCATGTCCAACACCATGTTTCGCGCGAACGACTCCAATACATCGCGGTTCTCGACCTCTTCGACGCACAACACATCCGCATTGATCGAGCGAATGGATCCCGCGAGGCAGCGCAGCTGGTCGTCGGGCTTCTTCGGTGTGCCCTCATCCTCGCGGTAGGGATCATCGTGGTCGTCAAACAGATTCAAGACGTTGTACGTGGCGACGGTCACGGTACCGTCAAAGCTCCGCGCCGGTTGCGAAGCCGGAGGCCCGCTGACTGGCTCCTCCTTGTCGATGATGCGGACTACGTCAGGCGACCGGACCTCCAGTTCGAGTTTTCCGCGAAAAACACCGATGCGGCCGCGAATCTGCACCAGCTTCTGGCGATACAGCTCGTCGGGCGATTTGGAAAAGTTCTTGTAATTCTCCTTTCGCACGATGGCGGTGAATGTGCGTGCCGTGTCGAAGTTCAGGAAGCACAGCGTACCGATGTTCCGCGCCTGCACGATGCGGCCCTGCACGGTGACTTCCTGTCCGACGAACTTGCCGGCGTCCTGCCACTTCACCAGCGGGACCATGCCCGAAGTTGAAGCCGGCCCCTCTGCAACTACAGGCAGGGCAGCGAGGGCGACGAGAGCGATGAATGACGAAAGCTGTTTAGGCATCGAATATCCCCTTCCGGCGGCGACGAAACAGGATTGGCCGCGCTGTTAAAGTACCGATGATGCGGAATCGAATCAAATCCACCCGGTGAGCGACGGAGCGACGTTAATGCCACCTGTCTTTATTCCGATGGACCGCCATGCCGCCTGGGTTCGAGGGTTGTGGCGACTGCTGGCGGCGGCGCTGGTGGGCGGATTCGTCGCATTCATGGTGCGGCGGATCGACTGGGAGCAGTATTGGCGCGATCAGCGCCTGGTGGGAGCGTGCCTGGCATTCGTGCTCGTCATCGTTGCGTTGCCGGCGCTGGCCCTGGCGTGGTCGGGGATCCGATGG
>CAYXEY010000535.1:0-4218 GCA_964464105.1 uncultured Planctomycetaceae bacterium | reverse complement strand
ATGCCGAATGCCTTGGTGGCATCGCCCATTTCGTACACGTAAACATCTACGACATCTGTCGCTTTCTTGGCGGCGCGATAAGTACCGAAGGTCATCTTGCGGAAGTCATATGCCAGGTAGGCCTCGGCCCGCCCGTTGATTTTCTCCCACAGGTTGGTCGGATCGAAGGTCGCGATCTGCGCCGGGCCGAGCCAGAGGCCCCCTTCGATGGCAGGCAATATTGATTGTGCCGCTGCTGCCGGAGCAGGCGCGGACGAATCAGCATGACCGCTTGCCGATGCGGGCCTTGGCGCGTCCTCGTCAAACGCGACTTGGCGACTGGCCACTTCGCGGGCGAGCAGTTGTGGCGTCAACACCGCGCCCCGCGCGGCTTCATTGGCAAAGACGTGCGTAAAGTACCGCCCGCCCCAGAACCCGATCGCGCCATCGCCGCCGCGCCATCCGCCCCGCCCCAATGGTTCGCCCACTGCATCCTTCGGCCGCCTGACCTCGGCGAGCTTCCTGGCCTGAGCCGGTCCGTCCAGTTCAAAGACTCGCACCGTCAATTGGCGACGCGTGTCTTCTCGATCGAGATACCTTCCCTGAAACAACCGCTTCACCCCCGCGCCGGAGATGAACTCCGCTGCTTCCGCAAGCGGACGGGCCATCACTTCGCCTGCGTACACCTCCGGCCCCGCGCGATCCAGCTCCCATCCCGGCGCGGGCTGACTCGGCAGCAGGCTGAGCGCGTGCTTCACCTCGGGCGCAATTGCGGCAGGTTGCAATTCCGGCGGCACCGTAAAAAACGCCGGACGAGGCTTGCGAGCATAGGCCACGAACGAGCCGACGATGCCGACCGTCAGTGCCAGGCAGATCACACCAATGACCTGCTCGCGCCGCCCCGGCCCTCCGCGCATGTAGCGTCTGTTGAAAAAAGTCGGCATCGCATCTCACCTGTCAGCATGAGTCTATGACCCGGCCCGGCGATGGGCAAAGCGAATGGGCCGCTTCGGACCGGGGAATGGCGGCCGGTTAGAATGTGGCGACTTGAACCTGGGACACGCTATGTCGAATTCCCCGTCGCAAACAGTGCAAATCTCGTTCCGCTGCCGAGACGCGGAATGTCGAACGACCCTGCGCACGGACGCATCAAAGGCTGGAAGCACTCAGATCCATTGCCCCGCCTGCGGCGAAGCTCAGGACATCCGGGAAGCTGAATTGCTGTCGCGCGAGCGCAACCTGTCGCGCTGCGTGGTCTGCGACAGCGAGGAGTTCTTCATCCGCAAGGATTTTCCCCAGCGTCTGGGCATGACCCTGGTCGTGCTGTTCGGACTGGTCGCGTCAATTTTCTATTATTATCAAAATATTCCCGCGACTTTCGGCATTCTGGCCGCACTGGTCGTGGTTGATGCGGCGATCTACTTTTTTGTCGGCATCGTCACGGTCTGCTATCGATGCCGCGCCGAATACCGCGGCCTGCCCCGCAACGAGCGCTACGGCGGCTTCGATCTGGCCACTTCGGAAAAGTACGACGTGTCGGCGCGATGACCGTAAGACTCAATAAGCCTCCAAGAGAGAACCTGCATGACGCCTGAGCCTGCACCACATGTTGTGGACCACGATCGCATCGCCGCCGCCGTGCGCGAAATTCTGCTCGCCATTGGCGAAGACCCGGAACGCGAAGGGCTCCGCGCCACGCCGCAGCGCGTGGCCCGCATGTATGCCGAGATGTTCTCCGGCCTGCGCAGCGATCCGCGCCGTCACTTGAAGACGGTCTTTACCGAAAACTACGACGAGATGGTCGTGCTTCGCGATGTTCCGTTTTTCTCCATGTGCGAGCACCACCTGCTTCCTTTCGAGGGCAAGGCCCACATCGCCTACTTGCCCGACGGCAAGGTCGTCGGTCTCTCCAAACTCGCCCGTATCGTCGACGATTTCGCCCATCGACCGCAGGTGCAGGAGCGGCTCACCACACAGATCGCCGACATCCTGATGGACACGGTGAATGCCAAGGGCGTCGTGGTGGTCATGGAGGCCGTGCACAGCTGCATGACCTGTCGCGGCGTGAAGAAACCTGGCAGCGTCATGGTGACCTCGGCCGTGCGGGGCCAGTGCCGCACGAGTGCCACTACCCGGGCCGAAGTGATGGCCCTGCTGCACCGGTCGTCCGCGTTGCGGTAATAGAACGGCGTCTCGCCGCACAATGGAGGCAAAGTTATACTCCGCCCATGCCGTTGACCGCACAGGATCAAACAACCCCGACGAACGTGAATTCGCCCGCCACCAAAGCCCTTGCGAACGATGACGAGCGTCCGATTCATCCGTTCACAATTGCGCGCATCCAATTCGTGCGCGGCTTCCTGGTGATGTGGATGCGGTGCTTCTCCTTGAAGGGGCTGTACATGCTGGGCCGGTTCTTCGGCACCTGCGAGTACCTCTGCGACTACAACCGCCGCCGCCGCGTGCACAGAAAACTCGTCGAGATCTTCAAGGACAAAGCGACGCCGGCCTGGCGGCGCGTGGTCACGCGGCACTACTTCATGCGAATTCGATGCGACAAGATGTTTTACACCATCATGGATCGCATCCCGCGCGACAAGCTGATGAACCGCATCAAGTTTGTCGGCCGCGAGCGCATTGATGCTGCGCTGTCGCAGAACAACGGCCTGTACATCGCCCTGTGTCACTTCGGAAGCCATCACGTCGCCGGACTGGTCATGGCCCTGCTGGGCTACAAGCTCATAGGCGTGCGCGACCCCAAGGAAAGCCCGGTTCGCCGTTACATCGCTCAGAAATACCGCGAGACCTTTCCCGAAGTCGCCGCGATGAAGTATTTCTACAGCGACACATTTCCACGCGAGCTATTCCGCTCGTTCAAGGACAACTACATCGTGGCCAGCCTGCTCGACGTGGCCCAGCGCCGTGGCGAACAGCACAAGATGCACCCGGTCACCATCTTCGGCGAAACGCGGGAGTTCCTCACCGGCCCGCTCAAGATCGCCCTGCGCAGCAAGGCCCCCATGCTGCAGGGCTTCGTGGTCAGTCGCCCCAATTTCTACTACCGCCTTGTGGTCGGCGACACGTTGTGGGACCCGGAGACAGTCGAACTCGTCGCCGACGAGGAGACCGTCGTTTCAGATTGCCTGCAACGCTACGCCAACGGCGTCGAACAACACGCCCGCGAGCACCCGGATCATTTGATGAAGATATAGGAAGCCTTGCGCCGCGCGCAGGTGATGCCGGGAGTTTCAAGTCTGAAATCTGAGATTTGAAAATTGAAATTCCAATAAAATAGACGTTATTAAAATTAAGTCTATCCTGCGTTCATGGGCTCATGGGCACACAAGCCAATCGCTCAACGGTGAATTTCATTCTGTAAAAAAGGCGTGCGGCACCCTGTTTGGTTTGGCGCGGTCAAAGGGTGCCGCAGCGAGTGGAAGACTGGTATGTCGAAACACGTCGCGGCGAAGGGCGCCCGACGGACGTACTACTATGTTCTATGCAGTCGTTACGACGATTTCTTCGGCGTAATGTCTGACCGCTTACGGACGCGTGGCGTGCGGGAAAAGCGTCCACCCCCAGGAAAAGTCCGTTTTTCCCTCTTGTTCGTAACATTCTATGGGCATGAAGCTTAAAGTCAAGCAGAGCTTGATTTTTTTCGAGCCTTTAGCCCGGCCTGGCGAGCGCCAGGACACTCGTTGTTTCATCGAATCTGAGCGGGAGCAAATCAGCCTGTTCGACCCCAACGGCGTCGCGCCGCGGCCACGAAGCCGTCCAGGTCCTGGAAGTCCCAGGCACTTCTCGGAACCAGGTTGCCCCGCGAGTCGCGCACCACGGCGCCATGCAGATCAACCAGCGCTCGGGCCGCGAACCGGTCGCACCGTGACTCCTTCTGACGCACGTTTCGCCGGGCCTGGCGAACCAGCCAGTGATAAAACTCGTGCATGAAAACGAATAGCACCAGTTGATAAGGGTCGGCGGCATCGATGGTGTACATCTCCCGCCACCAGCTTCGCCGGTCGGTCTGGGCGCGCGCCAAATGTGTCCGAATCAGGTAGGGATAGACGTTGGAGCGGCCCAGGTTCACGAAGATCCGCCCCTCTTTGTAGAAACAAGTGCCGGAGAAAGCCGCCCCACGGCTGTAGCGCACTGCAACCTGAACGCCGTCATGCGGCCAGTCGGCGATGGCATGCAGGAACATGGCCGACAAATGCCCCGAATCGAGATGTGTTGAATTGC
>CAYXEY010000534.1:0-4228 GCA_964464105.1 uncultured Planctomycetaceae bacterium | reverse complement strand
TGAATCAGCGGCGATGGCGTCGATCAAAGCGGCGAACCTGCGCGGCGTATCGTGAAAATGCGGAATCGTCTCGCGCAGCGCGGGCGACGGAAAATCCGCGAGCATGGCGTGGAACTCGCCAAACGCCCGGCCTGCGTTCGCAGCATCATTCGCCGTTCGCGGAAACTCGATGGACGTCGATTTCTCAATGAACCGGCACACGCGCCAGCACGATCCATCCGGCGCCCGGTGGATCAGAGAACCCGCGCGAGCCGGCACGTAAGTCAGCGCGCGTCGATCGACATCGATTGAATTTGCCTCGCGCATCCTGCGTTGGAGGTGATCGCAGACGCGCGCGACGTTTTCCATCAGAACATCAACATCGGGGAAGATCGCGGTGTTGAGGCGCTGAACAACGAATCGCGGCTTACCCGGCGCGGATTGAAGCGTGGCTACATATGACTTGTGAATGTGCCCGCCAGGCAATGGCGCGATCGTTGACAGTTCTCCGTCAATCGAAAAATGGCGGGCAACCGAGCGGATGCGATCGAGCGGGGCTTCACCGCGGTCTGGAACGAGTGGACTGGCGTAGCGTCCGCCATCGGTCAGCGCGCGAAGTTGAGCGCGAATACCATCCAGATCATCCCGATGCGTTACACCGCACCACGGGCCGCGCCACGGAATCACGCGCACGCAAGCTTGTCCCGTACGCACAAGTTCACGCAAGACCACCGGCAGTTGAAACTCGGCATCGGGCGATTCTCCGTTCACCTGCAAGAATCGATCGAACGCGGTGCGGAGCTCCGCAAGCAAACCCGGGCGAAACGCCCACAGGTTCATGGACACGCTTGCTTCCGCATCAAGCCGATGCATCGCCCCCAGGGCGTCGCGCGCGGCGATCAAATCACCCTCCGGCCAAACCTCGGGCACCTCGATGAGATCCGTCAGCAATCCGCCGGCGGTGTTGCACACCGCGCGAGACACGCGCCCCGCCTGCGGCAGCGTGTCTGCCAGTCGGTAGCCGATCAGCGCATGGGTTTGCACGTTGTCGCGAGATTGCCGCAGGTATTCGACCGCTGCCGCGATCGCCTCGCCGCCGTAGAGATCATCGGCATTGGCCACGATGAACGGATCCTCGATCAGCGCACCAGCGCACAACACGGCATGAGCCGTGCCCCACGGCCTGGCGCGTTGCGAGCCGCCTTGCACGGCAGCGCGCGGATCATCCATCCGCTGATGCACATAAGCCACGTCCATGAATCGCGCGATTCGCTTGCCGACTGATTGTCTGAATTCGCGCTCGGTCTCCGGCCGCACCACCAGCACCACCCGCCCAACGCCCGCGCGAGCCGCGTCAAACGCGGTGTACTCCAGAATCGCCTCGCCGCCCGGCCCGACCGGCTCGAGTTGCTTGAGCCCGCCAAACCTCCGTCCAATTCCGGCCGCCAGGAGCACGAGGGTGATCGGTGAGGCGACATTCACCGGCGCCGCTTCGCTCTGCTGGTTCACCAACGGATTCATGCCTTCGAATCGTACCCGGACGAAGGCGCCGCGAGTGCAGACACGCACAGCCCGAATTCAATGCTCGAAGTGCGTGTTTTCCGATTGTGCTCGAAAACCGATGCAATCGAGTCGTTTTAGGGAGCATTTGTCTTTCAATCCCCCGTCGGATTGCAGTAATCTAGGTGTGGGTGAGTCAGGTCCTTGGCGGCCGATCGCGGCGCGCCATGGACGGTTGGAGTGTGGGAATCATTCAAATGTCTTCCATGATGACGCTGGGCGTATGCGTGGCGACATGCCTGTTTGGCGGCGCCGATTCGATCGCGGACGATGGCGCGGCCACTCGAAAACAAGGCGGCGCCGCGCCGCCGGCATTGCATGTGCAATCCCGGGGAGATGGTTCGCGCAGTCTGGTCACGCTGGATCGCGCGCACCTTCAGCAGGCACTCGATGAATCCGCGACGCTGCAGATCGATCACTTCTCCCTGCCGCATGGTGAGTCCATCGCGCTCGAATTGCGGCGCTTCACCCTCCGATCCACCCAGACCCAATTCATGCTCGGCCGCCGGACAGGTCCGGACGTTCCGCTCGACATCAGTCCCGCCGACGCGCTCTTACTTAAGGGCACCGTGCGGGGACAGCCGGACTCCTTCGTGCTGTTCGCGTTGACCAACAATGGCGGCGGCGGCGTGATCGACTTCGGCACCGCGGGTCGGCGCTATGGCATTTCGTCACGCGACTCGAGCGGCGCCGTTCTGCCGGTTGGCAATTTCGCCGTCGTCAAAATGCAGACCAGCGGAAACCGTTTGCCGGACACGCCTTTGTGCGCCATCAACGCCATCACGAACACGCAATCAACGTCTGACATCAACCCGACAGGCGGCCCACCGCCCAACGACGGCCCCAATCCCCATGGACAACCGACCATCCATAAGAGCCTGCGCGTGATCCGGCTGGCCGTCGAAACCGACCACGAGTTCTATTCGCTTTTCAACAACGCCACCGTCGCCGCCGCCTATGTCGCGGCCCTGTTCGGCGAAGTGAGCGACATCTACGTTCGCGACGTGAACGCACGCATTGACCTGACTTACGTTCGCATCTGGGACGACTGGGACGATCTCTTCAATCAAGCAGATCCGCTTAATGCGTTTCGAAATTACTGGAACGACAACATGCAGCAGGTGCCCCGCGACCTGGCCCAGTTTCTGTCGGGTCGCCGCGATCTGCCCTATGGCGGCGTGGCCTGGCTCAACGCTATCTGCACCAATTCGGGTTACTCGGTCGTGGGATACGCCCTGGGCTTCTATCCCAATCCCGCAGTGCCGAGCATCTACCATTACGACATCTTCGTGACTGCCCACGAACTCGGGCACAACACCGCGGCGCGGCACACACATGACATCGGCGTCGACGACTGCTTCGATCTCGACACGCCGGCGCAGCGCGGCACCATCATGAGCTATTGCAGCCAGACAGTCAGCGGCGGAAACGGCGTCAGCGATCTGAGATTTCACGCGGCCAGCCAGGCCTCCATGGAAACCTATGTCGCCGGACTGACATGTCTGGCCACGGACTGCAACGGTAACGGCGTCGATGACGCGACCGACATTCAAAGCGGAACCAGCGCGAACGCGAACGGCAACGCCGTGCCCGACGAATGTGAGGATTGCAACAACAACGGCGTGCTCGACCCGGCCGACATCATCGCCGGCGCGCCCGATGTGAACAGCAATGGCATTCCCGATGGCTGCGAGCCGGACTGCAACACCAACAACATCCCCGATGATGTCGACATCGCCGGCGGCACCCCGGATCTGCATGGTGACAACGTTCCGGACTCCTGCGAGCCGGACTGCGATAACGATGGCTTGTCGGATTACAACGAGATCATGGCCAGCATGCCGCTGGACATCAATCGCGACATGATCCTCGATGCCTGCCAGGATTGCGACAACGATGGGACGATCGACCAGTTGGGACTCAACGAGGCCCACAGCGCCTGGCTGGCCGGACACGAAGGCGGCGTGCGCGCTTTTCATGCCGCCGCCGGTGTCGTGTCGCGCACGACGAATGAGACCGCCGTCGATCATCCCAACGATGTGTTGGTGATCCCGACCGATCGCATCCTTGTGACCAGCGGGACGGATCATCGCGTTGTCGAGTTCAACCGCAGCGGCGCATGGGTGGGCGATTTCGTGCCGGCGGGCAGTGGCGGGTTGAACACGCCCACGGGGCTGACTCGCAGACCCAACGGCAACATCCTGGTCAGCAGCAGCGGAACCAACTCGGTGCTGGAATACAACGGCACCTCGGGCGCGTTCGTGGGCGTCTTCATCGCCGCCGGCGCCGGTGGATTGACCGGACCGTTCGGCCTGACCTACGGCCCCAACGGCAATCTCTATGTCACCAGCGCCGACGGACAGGTGCTCGAATACGACGGAACCACGGGCGCATTCGTGCGCGTGTTCGTTCAACTCGCGCAAAATTGTGGACTCGCGCAGCCGCGCGGACTGGCCTTCAAGCAGGATGGCAATCTGCTGGTCGCCAGCTTCATCGGCCGCAAGGTCATCGAGTACAACGGCCAGACCGGGCGCTGCATCCGCAAGTTTAATAAGACCGGCACGGATATCGCGGTCACGTTAGAGGGTCCGTGGGGCATTCGCGTCGGTCCCGATGGACAAATCTACGTCAGTCGTCATTATCACAACGGCGGCCAGGGCGGCGGCGGGCATCACCATGATGACAACCA
>CAYXEY010000533.1:3977-4230 GCA_964464105.1 uncultured Planctomycetaceae bacterium | reverse complement strand
TCGTTTTATTCCCAGCATCATTCCGCGAAAGACGGTTCCATGCAATGGAACCACGGCGTACCAATACGCCAGTCCCGCAAGCCCGCGCGGCATGAATCGCGCCGTCTGCGTAAGCACGCAACCGGCGCCGTCCGGCGCGACTTCGAACATCAACGTCGCCTCGCCGGGGAGCCGCATTTCGGCCCGAAGCTCAAGACGGCGTCCTTCATCCAACCCTGTAACGCGCCAGAAATCGACTGCTTCACCGAACGCC
>CAYXEY010000533.1:0-3967 GCA_964464105.1 uncultured Planctomycetaceae bacterium | reverse complement strand
ACGCCAACTTGTCTGGGTAACGCCTGCCACGCTGCAGCCCAGGACCTCCGGCCAGTCGATCCATCACGCCGCGCAAGCGCCAGAGCCAGTCTGCTGCGAAGTACCCTGTATCACCGCCAATCCGGGCCACAACCGAAAAGACCTCTGCGCTACTTGCGGCAATCTGAATCGAACGTCGATCAATGAAGGCCTTTCCTCCCGCCCAATCCGGATCTCCGGGAATAGGCCCAGCATCGGACCAGGCTGTCTCTGCCGTGCCAGTGGCATGCTTCCCAACTGCAAGCGTTATCGCGCGCTTCACTGAGAGGCACTCGTGAGGCATGAGTCGGCGGGCGTCGTCGTTGCGGCAGACCACGCGGTTTCGAAGACCCTCGGCCAGCGGGCGCGCGATCCGATGGCTGATGGGCGTCACAAGGTGAATCCAAATGGAACTGAGCCGTGGCGTGAGCACCGGCACCGGGATGACCAACCGCCGGCGAAGTCCGAGGGCGTCGCTCATGATGTTCATGAGTTCACGATAGGTCAGCACATCCGGGCCGCCGATATCGAGAGTGCGACCGCGTGTTGCTGGTGTTTGAAGGCATGCAACCAGGTAGTGCAGCACGTCACGAACCGCGATCGGCTGGCACTCGGTCTTGACCCAGCGAGGTGTGACCATGATTGGCAGTCGTTCCACGAGATAGCGCAGGATTTCGAACGACGCTGAGCCCGAGCCGATGATCATCGCGGCCCTGAGCACGGTAACCGGCACACTTGTCGATGTCAGCGCAGCCTCAACCTCGCGTCGCGACGTGAGATGTTCGCTTAGCCCGTCCCCAGTCTCGCCCAACCCGCCCAGATAAACGATACGGCCGACACCGGCGCCCGCGGCGGCTCGGGCGAAGGCCGTTGCCAGTTGCTGGTCGCGGGCGCGGTAATCCGATCCCACGGCCATCATGGAATGAACCAGATAGTACGCCGCCACGCACCCCTGCATGGCGCGGGTCAAACGATCTTCGTTTTCGAGGTCGCATTCGACGACTTCGACGGACGGGTCGGCGGCCCAGGGCCGTGCGTTGACTTTGCGAGCGCAGCGGACCAGGCATCGCACGCGATATCCGCCGTCAATGAGGCGCGGAACAAGACGACCGCCGATGTAACCAGTCGTACCAGTCACCAGGACAAGTGGGCGCTGGGGCATCATGGTCCCTTCATCCACTTGTCCGAGTCCGACGAGAGTGGGTTAAGCGTTTCATAAAGGCTTGTGCATGAAAGCGGGCGCACGTCAACGCACCTCCATGCCAATAACCTCGCAACCCATTCGAGACCGTAACGCTCTTGAGGGCACTGCGCGGTCTTCAACGGATTTCACCTTGCATCGATCCAGTCCTGCACACTCTGTTCCGCGGTTACGGGAGGGCATTGCGATTGATCTGTAATACACATGTCATCATAGGAGAAATTGAAATCCCGGGCGGCTTGCCGAAAGGCGGCATCCACTTCGGGCGGCATCGCGGCATTGGACGGTTCAGGTACGCGGGTTATTACGTTCACTCCGGCGTATTCGCCGATGGGAGTTGCGCCGCAATAGGTGTACATGATCCAATCGGGATCAGGCCGGGAGAGGATGTACCAGCGCTCATTTTGCGGCTGAAGCGGCGGGTTTAAGTAGAAGACTTCCAGCAAACCCGGTTCCCGATCGCTCAGCCTGGGCTCTGCAATCAGTTGAACAGCTCCCTTGTCGTTGCAACTACGGTTCTCCGTGGGAGCACAGAACGACGTATGATACCACCATTGTTGAGCAGAATAGACCCACGAGCTCGATCTGCACGGAAGGGCGTCGTAGCCGCCCTCCCAATTGGATCCAGGAACGCCACAGTTTAGACCTCGTATTTCCAGCCATGTTCCCCTGATCTCTTCAAGGCTCCCGAGAACATGCACCTTGTCAATATTCTCGCTGGTAACCAGACATCGGCCATCCTTGCCCTCAGGCAATGTCGGTAAACATCCATTCTCAGCGAAACACTGAACCAAATCACGATAAATCTGACTCTGCTCTCCCTGACCGAGTTGACACGACAAATGGCAGGCTTGTTGCTCACTCCTTGCTCCGGTTGACCCGCATTCCGCGTTGCATGCGAGAGCTTCACGGCAGGCTGGATCGAGCGAGCAGAGAGTCATCTGTAAGGAGCATTTTGTCAGTCCGCACGCGAGCAGTTCGAGATCCGAGTTAGAGGTATTGTCGGCATTGGGACCGGAGCATGGACTGAAAGCCAGGCCGCAGCCTTGACAAACCGCCATCATGGGAAGAGCGCAAATAAACAGACATATCTTATTCACTGCTACCTCATTCACACTTCTGTCAGAATCGGGGTTCGGAAGGAAACAGCGACTCACGATTCGCCATGAGTTCTTCGCAAGTGTCGATGTCATCGGAAACCGGTATTAGGATGATCGGATTCAAGCCAGGATCCCGCCTCTGCGGCGGGTTATTGGGCGTGTCCAGAATCGCGAGCGATGCCCCAATCACAAGCTGTTCTGAATTGTCGATGATGCTGCCTCTCAGACTGCCGTCGGAATATAAGGTCATTTCGTTTGCGAATATCTCGCGGCGGGCGATATAGATTTCTCCGTCAATGAGGCCGAATAGCCTTAACTTTACGGTCACGCCGGGATTTCCATCGTTGTCGTCGTCGCGGATCAGGGGATCGTTGCGATCCGTCGAGAGCGGCACGTTCGGGTCTCCATCGATACCAATCAGGGTCGGCGTCGCCGGACGATAGAGCTTCCACGCTCCATTCTCCTGATACACGTCGACGATTGCACCAGGCGGCTGAATGGCCTGGGTGGCTTCATCCGAGAAGATCGTGTCGAAGGGCTGGTTCGCGATGTACTCCGCGCTGCAGAAGCGGTCGTATGCAACAAGATTCCCATCTTCGATGACCAGGTCCGTGAAGCCATATGTGACGGTAAAGGAGGCGAGGGGGCCGTTGGCCGTCTCGCCCTCGTATGCGACGATGTCGTAATGGGCATAGTGTCCCGCCATGGCCGCCATGGCCTCTTCCTTGCTGGCAGGCGCAATCCAATTTGGATCGTTCGTGGGCGTTTGATACAGCGGGCTATCCGGCCAGGGCTGCGGAATTGAACATCCAACAAGTGATAGACAACCGGCAGCGACGGCGGAACGCGTCAAACGGAAAAAAGACGTCATCATCCGAGACTCCCTTTTTGGATAGAACCTGGTAGCCCGGCTTGGGCGACCAATAGGAGAGTTATGACCAGAGTGAGCTTTCCGCCCCCAAGGAAAACAAACCACCTGGGCGTCTCCGCGTTACCGTTGAGCAAGATTCTTATACACGGCATCCATCGCTCGCCTGAGCGTCCAAGCCTGTTCGCGAGGGTTGTCTTTTTCAATTTTCATCTTGTCGAGGGCTTTCTGCAAAGCAATACGATCCTCGTCTGCCAGGGTGTCGGCGTGGGACATTTTGAGGGATTCGATAGCCACTTCGTACACGGCCGCGCAAGCCGCATGCTGTCCGTCGTTGAAAAGCGGTACACCTCGCTCAATCGCCAGCTCAATCACCGCCCTTGCCGATTGTACGGGTGTCAGCTTCCTGGCCTGCGGGATGAGTACCGTGTCGATGATGTGGATGACGCCATTAGATGCGACGATGTCTGCCGTGGTCACCTTAGCGCCGTTCACCTCAAATGTTCCGGATAGCTGAAGATTCAGAGATTGGCCCTCTAGCGTCGTCGGCGATTGTGGGACCAGCATGATCTTCCCCTGCACCACGTGATAGGTAAGGATCGATGTCAACCTATCGCGATTCTCAGGTTTCAGAAGCTCTTCCAAGGTACCCTTGGGCAGCTTGGCGAACGCCTCATCCGTCGGAGCGAAAACTGTAAGCGGCCCCTTGCCCTTGAGTGCCTCCACTAGAGCCTGTTATGAACTTTTGATTGAACCGCCGATGAGCGGGTATGGCCAGGA
>CAYXEY010000532.1:0-4231 GCA_964464105.1 uncultured Planctomycetaceae bacterium | reverse complement strand
CATCACCAGGGTGGATACGATGTTGAAGGCAGCCACCGCACCGATCAGCAGCAGGATCAGGAACATCATGTTCTTCTCGATCTGCACGGCACGGAAAAAGTTGGCGTGATTGCGCGTCCAGTCCGACACGCGCAGATCCTGCCCCAGCGTGCCGGCCAGTTCGCGCACCACCCGCGGCGCCATGAACAGGTCGTCGAGCTTGAGGCGCACGCCGGAAACCCGATCGTCCATCCGGTAGAGTTTCTGCGCGTCTTCCAGATGGATCAGCGCGAGGCCGCTGTCATACTCGTACATGCCGACCTCGAAGACGCCCACGACGGTGAATTGCTTCATGCGCGGCAGCACCGCCGCCGGCGTCACCACACCCTGCGGCGCGATCAGCGTGATCTTGTCGCCCGAGAAGACGCGCAGCGCATAGGCCAGTTCCGCACCGATGACGATCCCGAACTCGCCGGGCCGCAAGCGCTCCAGCGCGCCGGTCTTCATGTGGCGGGCGAAATCGGCGACGCGGTCCTCGGCTTCGGGCAGCACGCCACGGATCAGCGCACCCTTGACCTGGCCGTCGAAGGACAGCATCGCCTGCTGCTGGACATACGGCGCCGCCGCCACCACGCGCGGATGGCTGGCCACCGCGGCGACGGCGGCCGGCCAGTCGGCCATTTCGCCGTCCGCACCGGAAATCTGCGCGTGCGAAGCCACGCCGAGAATGCGCGTCCGCAACTCTTTCTGGAAACCGTTCATCACCGACAGCACCACGATCAGCGCCGCCACGCCAAGCGCCAAGCCCAGCATGGAAATCAGCGAGATGAAGGAAATGAAGCGGTTGCCGCCGCCCGCCTTGCGGGAGGCCGTATACCGCAGGCCGATGAAGGTTTCGAATGGCATTGCTCTCGCATTTTAGCCGCTCGAAGACATTGACCTCCTAAAACGTCCAAAAAGAAACCCCGTCTTGCGGGGTTTCACACGGACGTGTAAATCAGGGAGCTTTTTATTTTTTCTTACGGCGGGAAAAGGCCAAACCCGCTAAACCAAATCCAAGCAGAGCCAATGAAGCAGGTTCGGGAACTTGTCCGTCTTGCCCGGCGCTACCGAGACGATTAGACAGAAGAGCGTAATCAAAACCGTAAAAATCGCCTGAATTGTTACGGTCTATAGAAACTGTCAATTCGCCCGATGTATTGATTGAATCCAACACATCTGCTGTCAGATCAAAGTAACGGACGACCGTAGTAGGGAACCCGTCATTGAATGCCCAGTTTTGGGCAATGCCATTGTAAGTAACACTAACAGCGCCGAACTGTGTAGCCTGGAAATCAGCCATGTCGAACCACATGCTACCTTGGGTCCAGCCTGTACCTAACCCGGTAAATTTAAAAGTAGCAACAGTTCCGGCTTGTGGCCCATATCCTGATTGTGTCGTGCTGTATGTGTCAGTGAATTGGGCGCCATTTGTTGCTGTCTTTTCATCAGCACTGCGACCGTCATAATTTGCTGTATAGCCATTGAATGAATGGTTTGCACCGTCGGCAATTCCCATTCCATAGCCGTCGTTGTCGCCAATCATCCATGTAGTAGCGGAGGCTGTTCCCATTCCTAGCATCAACATACTCGTCGCAATTATTTTTTTCATTTTCTCTCCTTCGGAAGTTGGTATAGGTTGAGTGGCGACATTGTTAAGCACAATATGCACCAGATCATTAACATATTGATTTTTATTTGTATATTAAGAAGCATACGGACTTTATCCTATACACTGTAAAAATCATCGACAGCCTTGCTGGCCAGTTGGAAGCACCGAATATCACACCCGCTCTATAAAACGCACTTGCTACCAATAGAAAAGTAATGCGCCTCACCTTGCATGTCCCGGGCCTGCTGCTGCCCCGCGAAATCCTCTCCGACACCGTCTTCGACCTGCACGCCCCGGCCCTGTCCTGCCTGCTCGGCCGCGGACAACGGCTACCTGTGGCCGCAACCTGGCTCGAAGACAGCTTCGGCATTGCCGGGCTTCCCGCCGCCGCATTGAGAAAAGTCGGCGCTGACGGGACGGCGGGGAGCCTACCGGCGTGCGAATGGCTGTGCCTTGACCCCGTACATTTCGATGTCCGCCGCGAAGGAATCATCCTTGCCGACCCGATCCGTCTCCACCTGACCGCCGCGGAAGCGGCCGAACTGATCGCCGCCATCCAGCCACTGTTCGCTGCATGGGGCGAGCTTTCCGCTTCGGCCCCCGGACGCTGGGAACTGCGCCTTGACCGCCCCCTCACCCTAGCCACGCAAGCGCTCGTCGAGGCTATTGACCGTCCGGTCCCCCCCGGCCTGCCCGGCGGGGCGGATGGCCGGGAATGGCGCCGCCGGCTTGCCGAGGCGCAGACCGTCCTGCATGCGCACCCGCTCAATCGCCGTCGCGAGTCAGCGGGACAACCGACGGTCAGCAGCCTCTGGCCCTGGGGCCAGGGCAGCCTGCCGGGAAGTGCGCGCACCGTTTTCGACACTGTGTGGAGCGACGATCCCACCATCGCCGGCCTGTGCAAGGTGGCTGAGGTGGCCTGCCAGCCCCTGCCGGAACGCTTTCGCCCGACGGCTGGCGCGGTGCTCGCCATCCAGCCGGCATTGCGTCACCCGGCGACCGCGCGCGATGCCCTCGCGTGGCGAACTGCCCTGCTGAATCTTGACCGCGACTGGCTGGCACCGGCCCTCGCTGCCCTCAAGCAAGGCGATTGTGCGGAAGTGCGGCTCATCGCCAGCAGCGTCGATGACGGCACGCGCACAATCACCCTGACCTTGACGCGCGGCCGCCTGTGGCGATTCTGGCGGCGCCCGCGCCCGCTGACGGCACTCGCATGACGCGGATCGTCACTCGCCCCGTACCGCAACGTGCGCGCCTGATGCTCGAACAGGCGGGCGTACATCCCTTGCTGGCGCGCCTCTACGCCGCGCGCGGCATCGCCAGCGCCAGCGATCTCGATACCCAGTTGGGGGCCCTGCTGCCGCCCGAGGGCATGAAAGACATCGATGCCGCCGCCACGCTGCTGGCCGATGCGCTCGAGGCCGGACGCAGGATCCTCATCGTCGCCGACTATGACTGCGACGGCGCCACGGCCTGCGCCGTCGGCTTGCGCGCGCTGCGCATGATGGGCGCCCGGGACGGCATGGTCGATTACCTAGTACCGAACCGCTTCGAGACCGGCTACGGTCTTTCTCCCGAAGTTGCACGGCTGGCCGCGGCGAAATCGCCGGAAGTGCTGGTCACGGTGGATAACGGCATCGCCAGCGTGGCCGGCGTTGCCGAAGCACAGCGGCTGGGCATGACGGTCGTGGTCACCGATCACCATCTGCCGGGCGACGCACTGCCGGAGGCAGAGGCGATCGTCAACCCCAACCAGCCGGGCTGTCGCTTCGCGAGCAAGAGCATCGCGGGGGTCGGCGTGATGTTCTACGTGATGCTGGCGCTGCGGGCCGAACTGCGCCGCCGCGGCCGTTTTACGGATGGCGGACCGAATCTTGCGACGCTGCTCGATCTCGTCGCGCTCGGCACGGTCGCCGACGTGGTTACCCTCGACCGCAACAATCGCATCCTCGTCGCGCAAGGTCTCGCACGCATCCGCCAGCGCCGCATGACCCCCGGCGTCGCCGCACTGCTGCAGATCGCCGGACGCGACCCGGCACGCGCCGGCACCTTCGATCTCGGCTTCGCCGTCGGGCCGCGCCTCAATGCCGCCGGACGGCTCGCCGACATGAGCCTGGGTATCGAATGCCTGGCCACTGACGACATGGGGCGCGCCCTCAACATCGCCCAGGCGCTCGACGCCATCAATCGCGAACGCCGTGCCATCGAAGCGGACATGCAGGAGGCAGCCGTGATCCAGCTGGAAAATATCGACGCCGCCGAACACGCCAGCCTGTGTCTGTTCGACCCCGCCTGGCATCAGGGTGTGATCGGCATTCTGGCCGGCCGCATCAAGGAACGTCTGCACCGCCCCACTTTCGTATTCGCCCGCGGCGCAAAGGGAGAAGACGGGTGGGAACTGCGCGGCTCCGGCCGCTCGATTCCCGGCCTGCACTTGCGCGACGCGCTCGACCTCGTCGCCAAGCGCCATCCCGAACTGCTCAAGCGCTTCGGCGGCCATGCCGCTGCCGCCGGCCTGACCTTGCGGGAACGCGATCTGCCCCTGTGCGAGTCGGTCTTCGCTAGCGTCGCTCGCCACCTGCTCCCTGCGGCGGCGCTTAC
>CAYXEY010000531.1:0-4238 GCA_964464105.1 uncultured Planctomycetaceae bacterium | reverse complement strand
GGGCGGTTGAGTCGCGCGATCACGTTGGCCATGGTGAAGGTCTTGCCGCTGCCGGTGACGCCCATGAGGGTCTGCAGCTTGCGGCCGGCCTTCGAATAGCCTCCGACCAGGGCTTCAATCGCCGCGGGCTGATCGCCGGCGGGCTTGAGGGGCGACACGATTTGAAAGCGATCATTCACGGATTCGATTCCGACCGGTTAACTTCAAGAATGCCAAGGGTAACGGCCAATTCCCCACGCCTGAAATCGAGGAGCATTGATGACGGGGACCTATGCAAATCACAGGGCCCCACAATAAAGTAAGGAGTTTGTTCGGGTGTGTCAAAATAATTTTGCGTGTTTTCTCCCAAAACGGATTGAATTCGTTGGTTGTAGTGTGGTATGGTGGTATCGTAGTGGACTATGGAGGGGCTGCGGCAACCCCTGTTTTTCAGTCACAGCCGCGCTTCTTGGGTTGGGCATTGCGTTCAAGACGCCCACCCGATCGAGCATAAGTTACGCGGTGATTCGCCCAGTCTGGGCACAAGCAAGGGAGGGAGAAAATGCGTCGAATCCAAGTAATTGTGGGGGCATGCTTTGCTATGTCGATGGCAAGCGTTGCAAACGCCCAGTTATTCAACGTTGACCTTTCGGCCACGGCGAACCCTATCGGGCCGGGTGCAGCCTACCCTGCAGCCGCCGGTCAAGCTGGCTTCTGGAATAATATCCAGAACCCACTCGGAACCTTTCCTCTTAACGATCTCAACAATCTCCCGACCGGGGTCACCATGAACCTGGACGGCGGGGGTATGGGCGCGTTTACCGGCGCCAACTCTGCGGCGACCGTTGCCGGCACGAATGCGGAGAATCTTTTGGACGACGGCTGGGACCCTGGGACTACTCCGGACGCCCTCGGTAACGTTGGCGTCATCACCATCGCCGGTCTTGCGCCTGGTAACTACTCCGTTTTTGTTTATGCGATTGCTCCGGATGACGTTTCGTTTCGCACCGGCTTGTCCGTCATCGGCGGCTTGCCCGCGGGCCCGATTACCGTGGGCGGAGCGCTCGGTGCGGCCAATTCTTTTAACGATTCGAGTGCCTATCCCGCTCCGCCGGTGGCGCACGCAATATTTAACAAGACCATCGGCGTTGCCGAAAACTTGGTGATCAACGTTACTCTGCCGAATATCGGCGGTACGAATTTTGCTACTATCAATGGCCTTCAGATCGTGCCGGAGCCGGGGTCCATTGGCCTGTTGGCTCTGGGCGCCCTGGCCCTCATCAAGCGCCGGCGCTGATTGTCTAAACGGCGCGTCAACCGATGTTTTGCATGATTTGGAATCGAGTATCACGAACCGGCTGTCCTGAATGGGCAGCCGGTTTTGCTTTTACGGCCGCGACGTTGGGGATCCGGTCTTCTCGTGAAACGGCTTACCATTCTTATACATCGCCCGCTTGGCCTCATATTGCTTGACAGTTTCGAGCTTCCGCTCCCGCCCGGCGATGTCAATGGCCTGCTCAGCCGACCGCAAAGCCCGGTCGAATTCGCCGTTTTCGGCACAGGCCTCTCCGAGGATATCAAGGTAGGCGTGGACCCTCATTCCAGTTGCGGTGCAGACCTCTTCGGCCAAGGTGACAGCCTCATGGCCATTTCGTATCGTGGCATCGGGGCAGGTAGCCAGAAGGTGGGCCAGCATGGACTTAAGGGCCGGGACATTGGGTCTGGCCTCGATGCCCGCCTTGAGGATGCGAAGTTGCCGGGCCCAGTCGCGTCGTATTGCGGCCAACTGAGCGCATTCGGCATAGCCATCTATGGATGATGGATTTCTCTTCAGCAGCAAGTCGTACTCCTCAAACGCTTTGTCGGCATCACCTGCCGCAGCGTGCATCAGCGCGCGATAGAAATGTATATCGACAAGGGCAGGGTCAAGGGAGGCCGCCTGGTCCAGCTTGCCTGCCGCCTCCTCAAACTTCTCGCATTTGATCAGGACGTGGGCCATTTGGCACAGCGAGGGCGCAGTTACTCCTCTGGCCATCGAGACTTGGACTTCCTCGGCCAGGGCTGCGTCGAATTCGTAATTGCCGGCCAGCTGCAGCGCCAGCCCATGACGCGCTTCGACGTCGTCGGGCTGTTGCTTAAGATGGGACTTCAACAGGTGGACTGCCTGAGACCGTCGGCCGGATTTGGAATAACTGAGCGCAAGACGCGCGGCGGCATCGGGCCACTTCGGGTCATGCCCATACACCCTTTCCCATAGCTCTGACGCCTCATTGAAGTTGCCAATTGCGTCTTGAATGTTGGCCTGTGCGGCGACGCTCTGCATGTCTTCAGGATCTTCCGCGGCTGCTCTACGAAGCAGCGCCAGGGCCGCTTCGATCTCACCCTTCGCCGCCAGCGCCTTGGCCCTTGCGACCATGAACGGAGCACCCTGACCCACCTCCAGCAGATCGGTATAGAGCGGATCGGAAAACCCGCGACCGGGGCCGCCTTTGGCGGCAAGGTCTTTATGTTTGGCGGCGAGGTCCGCCTTGTTCTCGTTCTTGTAGAATTCAGCCAGCGCGCGATGGGCATCGCCGAAGTCAGGCTGCAACTCTACGGCCTTCAACAACTCCTTTTCGGCGTCAGCTGACTTTCCGACAGCAAGCAAACAAATGCCAAGTCGAAAATGCGGAAACGGTGCTTCGGGGAGGACCTTGGCGGCGTCGAGATACAACTCGGCGGCCTTCGCCTTGTCAATCTTGTATTGAATTTCCGCCTGGCGAATCCGTGCGGGCATGTAGTTCGGGTCGATGGCCGCGGAACGGGCAAATTCCCGCATCGCGCCGATTTCATCTCCTGACTGCGAAAGAGTGATACCAAGAAAGTAGGGAGGGGCGCTCGAGTTGGGAATGATCTCGGCCGCCCGCCGAAAACATGCCGCCGCCGGATCGAGCAGGTTCTGACCGAGGTAAAGCGCGCCGAGCGCGCACACGGCGGCAGAACTCGATGGTGCGGCCTCAACGACCTTCCGCGCAGCCTGAATTCTTTCCCGAACCCGTTCCGGTAGTTTGCGAAGCGTCTCGTCAGGAAGTGCCAAATTGTCTTCGTTTGGGCCACGTCCGCCAGCAGATGCTCCCGCTTCATTCCCTGACATCCCACCCCTATCAGACGCCGAAACATCGGCTGATTTTACAGTCGAGGTCGTTGCGCCGTTTGGCGATGCGGAGGACGCTACCCCATGGGAAGGAGCCTCAGCGGGTGGCGTGGACGATCGATCACATCCAACAATCGCCAAATTGATCAGACACGCGCCGCTGAGGCTTGTGGATTTCATGAATCGCGCGGTCATAGGAATTCCCCATGTTTCGCAGTTAGATTAGGCCTCCGAATCATAATTGAGTCGAGTTTGGGCTGCGAATGCACGGCCAGCGACGCCGGGCCTTGAGGCTATGGAAAATCGCGGCTACGCTTGTGCAATTGTTCAGCGTCCGTAGCTCAGTTGGATAGAGCACCTGGCTTCGAACCAGGGGGTCGGGAGTTCGAGTCTCTCCGGGCGCGATTTTCACACCTGGTTGGCGGCACCGGCAGTCAAGCTGCCACTGGCACCCTTGTCTAACTTCCAGCGGCAAAACTACTTCAATTCTGAATGGCGAGCGGCCGCACGACCATGATGCGGTCCTTGCCGCCGGCCTTGGCCAGATAAAGCGCTTCATCCGCCAATCGCACCAGGGCTTCGCCGGTCGGCGGCTGATCCTGCTCCCGGCTGGCCAGCCCGATGCTCAGGCTGGCGACCGCCGCATCCGGCAGCCGCGCCGTCACATCCGCATGGAACCGCGTGAGAATTCGCTTGGCCGACGTCTGTGCGTCCGCGGGCGTGGTGCGCGGCAGCAGCACGAGGAATTCATCGCCGCCATACCGCACGGCGACGTCCGACTCGCGGACGGATTCGTGAATCGCCCGGGCGGTCAGTTGCAGCAGCCGATCGCCGATCTGGTGTCCCAGCGTGTCGTTGACCCGCTTGAAGTTGTCCAGGTCGATCATCATGCAGGTCAGGTCGGTGTTGTATCGCCGGGCTTCGGCGAAGAACTGGCCCAGCAGCTCGCTGAAATGACGACGATTGTATAGACCAGTGAGCGAGTCGCGGGCGGCAGTCTCGCGAAGCTGGGAGTTGACCTTTTCCAGCTCCTGATTCCGCACCAGCAACTCGCGCTCCAGCCGCTGATTGGCCCGCTTGATCTCCAGCATGGCCAGGGCCTTTTCCAGCACCAGGGGCACGACCC
>CAYXEY010000530.1:0-4254 GCA_964464105.1 uncultured Planctomycetaceae bacterium | reverse complement strand
CGCTCGATCATCACCTCGAGATGTCCCTCCTTCGCCTTGCGCGTGTTGATCTTCTTCTTGGCGATCGCTTCATCCCCGTGGTTGGACGCAGCTTTCGTCTCCGCGACTTCACCGCCACGATCGACGCACTCGACACCAGCGGACGCGCCTCGTCGCTCACCCTGCGATTCAACGACCCCCTCATCGGCGGCCGCGTGCATTACGTCTCCCCGCCCGACACTCGACCGCTGACGGACTCAAGCGTGGCGCCATTCGCGCAGCGTTGACATTTCTTACGTTGCCGCGCCGACGATCTGCGACCCGCGCACTTTGTAATAACTCGTCCCCCATCTCACCCGTCCTACGCCGAGCATGACGAAGAACGCCCGCACGGTTACGCCTACGCAGACGGCCGCGCCGATCGGAAAATGCCACAGGCTGCCGCGCGTGGCAAAGACGATGTCAAACAGCGGACGCAACGCCATCACCATGAGCAGCCAGTGCAGCGCGCCTGCTGCAAGACAGGCCCAGGCCCCGGGTAGTCCGCGCGTCACTGCAAAATAGCCGGCCACGGGAATCACCCACAGCGGCATCGCGCATCCGCCTAATAACAAATGCTGACTCACCAACATGCGCCATGGCTGAACCAGGCTGCCGATCAAGACGCGCGTCAACGCATTGATCGTCGTGGACGGCTTGTTGTCCCGCGTGGTCAGGTACACGCCTTCGCCCGGCAGCGTGCAGCAGTTCAGGCCTGCCGCGGCGGCGCGATTGGCCATGATCGCATCCTCAGCCAGCTCGGCCTGCACCGATTCGTGCCCGCCGATCTTGCGATAGCCGGTCAGCGACATGAGTAAGAATTGCCCGTTGCCCATTGGCACGGATTCGCCCGGCTTGCGACCGATCGACTCAATGCCGGTCCATGCCCCCAACAGCCAGATGGCCGGCGGCGTGAGCAATCGCTCCGAAGGACTGGCAAGCTCCAGCCGCGGCCACAGGGTCAGAAAGTCGATCCGCTCGCGGAGAACCTTGTCCATCAGTTGCTTCACGACGCCAGGGCTAAGCCGGCAGTCACCATCGACAAAAAGCATGTAATCGGCGTCGACCGAGCGCGTGGCAAAGGCCAGCGCGTGGGTCTTGCCAATCCAGCCGGGCGGAAGCGTTTCGATCTCGACGAGGCGGACGCGCGAATCCTTCGCCATGATCTCGCGCACACATTCAGCGGTGCGATCGCGACTGCGGTCGTTGATCACCGTGATGGTCATGCCCGGATAGTTTTGTTCAAGCAACCGATTGATGCACGCCGCGATGCGTCGCTCTTCGTTATGCGCGGTGACAAATACCGCGAGCCGGGCCGATTGATCAGTAGGCGTCGCGCTATCGCCGAGAGCCGCCGGCTTGGTCAGCGTGAGCCGCCGCACCACCGTCAGGCCGACCAGCCACAATAGGACGATGGCTGAATACAGCGCGAACAGCACGCAGAAGAACGTACTGAGGGTCATGTGCAAACAACGCTCACGATCGTGGCATCGCCCTTCACCAGCCGACTACCGAGCAAATGCCCGGTGCCACTCAATCTTGCGATTGCGCTGGGTGCGAATCTATCAGCCCCGTTCGCCCTTGCCAACATGCCGCTATCGGCGTGCAATGCCGACACCAAGCGGGACCGATCGGCCACGGACGGGCCGCGCCGCCGGACCACGACTCTGCCACGACATGCCGGACCGACCGCGCCGAATCCCGCTCAACCCCTGCGACTACCTCTTCCTTGCGCACCACCGCAGCCAGGCGCGGCGGATCGGAGGCGGAAACGTCGCCTTCATGATGCTTGACCTGGCCGGACACATCCCGCTTCGCCGCATGCGCGAGGCGCTCATCCGCACGATGAGCGACCACCCCGCGGTGACTGGCACCCTTCGCGTCTCTTTGATTCGTGGACGGCCCTACTGGCGCACGATCGACCGCGCTAATGAAATCGAGAAATCGGCGGCAAGAGCGCATGAGTATTTTGACTTGCGATCAACGCCGGACGGGGATGCCCAAGTCGAACGGCTCTGCCGCGAACAGTTTCAACCCTATTGGAATCTCACGCTGGGCCCGCCGATTCGGCTGGAGCACTACGCCCTGCCCGGCGATCGAACCCGTCTCTGTCTGCGCTGGCCCCATTCGTTCATGGATGCCGAGGGGGCCCAGTGGCTTCTCTCGGAGATTAGCGCGGCGGCACGATCGGCCACACTCCCGCTCGACGGCCAATCGATCGATCCGCTGGCGGGCATGGGTGTGATGCAGCGTTTACGACTGATGCGCAGCGCGCCGCAGAAACCGGTGCGGCTCGGAGGACAAAGTGCGGTTCTGCTTGCATCGCCCGCCAGAGCACGCGTAAGTCAATATCGGTTCTTGCACCGCGTCTGGTCGGCTGAAAACAACGCACAACTGACCGACCTCGCCCGCCGGCGCACACCGCCCGGCCCCGGCATACACGCCCGCTATCTTGCCGCATCATTAATCCGCGCGCTGGATCGCCTGTACGCCCTGAACAAGGTGTCTACTGATGTCTATCGCGTGCCGATTCCCGTCCGTGCCGCCGATGCCGCCGCGGGGGGTCAGCGCCCGCTGCCCGGCAATTATCTCGCTGCGCCCGCCGTCTCGATTCCGCGCGCCTGCGTGGCCGATTGGGCCCTGCTAGGCGAGACCATCGCGAGCCAGCTCGAGCGCTACGTCAAATCGAAGGCCAGTCTTGCGGACTGGGCCAAGCTCTGGTTTGCGTCACAGCTTCGGCCCTGGCAGTTTGAGCGCGCACTCGATTTACCCCTCGGTCTGCCCGATTTCTCCACCGGCTTTTCGTACTACGGCGAGATCAACCCGCCCCTGCGATCGTTCATGGGGTGCGACGTGCTCAATCTCTGGGGTTGTGCGCCGATGGCCATTCCGCCGGGCCTCAATCCCGCCTTCAGCCGATTTTCGGATCGCCTCAATTTCTCGCTGGCCTGGGCGGAACCGCACATCGACCCCGCGTGGCCGGACATGCTGGCGAATTTCATCGAACAGGAGGCCCTCGATCGGCCCCCCAAAACGTGACTGCCGATAGAATGGCAGCCCAAGGAGACATGCATGGAGCCCAAACACGGCAGTACCCCGATCGTCGTCGATGAAACCCCCGGCAAAAAGGCCTACTGCCAGTGCGGCCTCTCGGAGAAGCTGCCTTATTGCGACGGCGCGCATGCCCGCCACGGGACCGGCCTCGCGCCCCTCGTGCTCGAAATCATGGCCCCGGGCAAGCGGGCCATCTGCCAGTGCCATCGCAGCGGCGACAAGCCGTGGTGCGATGGTTCTCATAAGCATGTGTGACTGGACATCGCTCCGCAAAAAGATGCGTGCGACTGGACACTGTCCGGCAAAATCGGCTCACAATTTCTGAGAAGCAGCCACGTAAGTCTGGCAATATGCCTCGGATCGTAACGTTGAAATGGATGACGCAGGCTCCGCGCGATCGCGGGCCCGCCTGGCAAGATGGTTGGGGGCAATCGCAAGAAAAGGAGTTTGGCTATGAATCGCAAACGTGGATGGTTGTCCTCCTGCGCGGCCCTGGGGTTGCTGCTTGCGACCGGTTGCGGCCAGAACATCACGGCAGACACGACGCTCGGCGAGTTGTTAAATCAAATCACGGTTGGCGACGTGGTCAATGCGTTTCAGCGATTCGCGGCGGCCGCTGGCGGACACGGCATGTTCGGCCAGCTAACCGACGATCAACGCGCCCAGATTGAAGCGCTGCAGGCTCAGCTCGACGCAGGTGAAATTACAAATGAAGAATTTGTCGACAAGGTGCACGACATCATCGGCGACGCCTTCCCCAATGAGCCGTTCATCGGATTCGGCTTCGGCGGCGGACCGTTCCACGGACGATTTGAACTTCGCGTCGGCGGATATCTCGATCTCACTCAGGAGCAGGTCGATGCAGCCAACGAGATTTTCGACAAGGCGCACGAGGACATCACCGCCCTGCGGACCCAGGCCCGCACGGACATCCTTGCCGTCCTGACCGATGAGCAGAAAGCCAAACTCGATGAAATCGTCGCCGGCTGGTTTGTCGGCCTCCCCGCCAACGCACGCGGCCGCGGACCGGGCGGCCCTGGCGGATTTGGATTCGGATTCGGCGGACACGGCCACGCGTTCGATCGTTTCGCTGAAGCCCTCGGACTCACTGACGATCAGAAGGCCCAGATTGAAGCGATTCGCGAAGCCCTGACCGAAGCCATCCGCGCCCGCCACGAGCAG
>CAYXEY010000529.1:0-4256 GCA_964464105.1 uncultured Planctomycetaceae bacterium | reverse complement strand
TCATTGACGGTCTTCTCGATCTCCAGAATTTCAAGTTTGCAGAATTCCATGGGGTTTCTCCTGATTAATCAATAAAAACAAAAAGATAAGGAACGGCCAGTTGGCTCATAAGGCGCGGATTTAGCGCCACTTTGCTAACCAATGCGATTCACCAATGCCACAAAAAAGCCCTTGCCCCGCCACATCGGCAGCCCCTAATTGCGAAAGGCGACCTCAGGAAAGGGTAAGTTTGCTGCTTCCGGCATTGCACCGGGTGCGCATCGGTAGGATGAGACCTCTACCGCAATCAACTCTTTCAGGGCTGAGAGTCGAACCGGAATTCGGTATCGATTACTTGCCCCGATTCTTGTGGTAGAACTGTGACTTAGCTCACACTTGTAACAGCTTAATTAACAGTGAGAGGATTCGCAATGCCCTCCGCTACCGCCATTGCATCTGGGATTCAGGCCGCTACCTCAGTTACGCAGGCCGCCGACAGCCCTATTGTTGCGGAAGCCTTAGGTAGATTGGCGCAAGACTTGAAGAAAAGCCTGCATTCAGGCGCAGCGATCAGCTCGACCGAGTGTTCAACGATTGTCGAGGCCCTTCGACGTATTCAGGGAACAGGTAACGCTGACCTTCGAATTGGCTGCTTTATAGACCTTGCTCAATGCCTATACCTGATGGGCGCCCCATTCCTGGCAATTGAACCTGCGAAACAGGCAGGCGAATTGGCATCGCTGTCTGGAATGAAGACTTTGGAAAGAAAGTCGCTTACTGCGCTGGGCATCATGTTTGCAGATACAGGCAACATTTCGGAGGCAATTGAATGCTATGCCCGAACGCTGGAAATCGTGCAGCAGCTTTCGGACAGGGATGGCGAATGCGTGGTCTGGATCAATATCGGCGTAGCACTTTTGTATGCTGCCCAGTACCGAGACGCCATCGACTGTTTTGAAAGAGTACTTGCAATTGCTGGAGAGAGTCCTAATTTCCAAGCATCGCGCTTAAGTGCGCTTTCGAATATCGCGTTGGCGTCATTGCACCTAGAAGACTTTGCGAGAGGGCTTCGCGCTGCCGAATCGGCGCTTAAGGAAATCCAAGAGCCACGAAATGCGAAGGAGATGCTTTCTCGTGTCCTTTTGGAGAACAACTATGCACGGCTGCTTCTCGAGGTAAACAACATCGAACGAGCGGTAGAACGCTGCGCAATTGCGAAGCGGTATGCCGCAGCGTCCCATTCCGCGCGTGCGGAAGTTGCTACCGCAATTGCTGAGGGACTGTGTGAGGTACACGCCGGAAAGGCTGACGTCGGTGTTTCTAGGTTAACTGCAACCCTAGAAAAGGCCCGCCTGCTTCGCGCAATGTTGCGCGACACATTGGCCGCATTGGTCAAGTCCTTCGAGTTCCTAGGTCAGCCCGAGCGGGCCCTGGTTTACCTTCGGGAGATGATGGAGGCTACCCGTCAGGTGCAACAGGACAATGCGCTGAAACACGTCAAGCTGCATCTTGACCAAGTGGGAATGAATTTGGCGGAGGCCAAGTCTGATTCGGTTGCGTTGGAGCGTCGCGAAGCCGCGCTCCGAGGAAAGGTTGCCGAGCAAGAGCTGTTCCGATCTCGAATCGAAATGCTCGAGCGGCTGGCCGTCACTGCAGAATTAAGGGACGACTCGACCGGCGAACACTCCTACAGAGTAGGCAAGCTATCGGCACTTCTTGCCATGGAGTATGGCTGCGATGAAGGAACGTCTTTCATGATTGAACTCGCTGCCAGACTTCATGATATTGGCAAGATTGGAGTGCCCGACGCAATTTTGTTAAAGCCTGATAAGTTGAACGATGCCGAGCGCCTCGTAATGCGTTCGCATACAACGGTCGGCGCGGAACTCCTGTCCAAGAGCAACATTCCGCACATGCAAATGGCTGAAGAGATTGCTAGATACCATCACGAGTGGTGGGATGGGTCAGGATATCCCGGAAACCTTTCAGGATCCGCGATTCCGCTGGCATCGCGAATCGCGGCGCTGGCCGATGTCTTCGATGCCCTGACACATAAGCGTCCATATAAGGAGGCTTGGCCTTTGGACCGAGCAATCGACGAGATCGCGCGGCTTAAGGGTCATCAGTTCGATCCGCAGCTAACAGACTATTTTCTGGTACTGGTCGAAAAGCTTCGCTCCAAGCATCCGGATCTGGATGCCTACCTTGGCCAGGCGGCGTTGGCATCTCCTTTTCTCCAAGCGCGCTCGAAGATCTGGGACACGCTTAGGAGATCCAAGGAGCCGGATGGCAGCGGTTCCAACAGCAGACTTGATCTCCAGCGATAGCACCCCCTTCAAAGCGCTTAGGTGGTCGCTGGATTACCCAGTTAACGTCTGATAGTATTTTGGCGAATCTCATTTTCGCCAGGGGCCGCCGTGAGTGTCGATCCGGTCATACGGGATCTCGCCAATGCTGTCCGACTCTCACCCGTCGCCTCAAGCCCTGGGATATCAAGGCTGCTCTCGCGGGCAATTGCCCGGTCGATAGAGCTTGAGAGAGCCTCAGAAAAGGAATCGGCTAGCTTCTTTCGGCAACTGGGTAAAGACCTAGTTAGGCTACGCGGTACCGCGAACTCCGAGGCACGACTGGACTGCATGTTCCGCGCCTGCCTCTTCCTTTGGCACTACGGTGACTCACAAGATGCAATCGCGTTCGCAAGACATGCGATTGAGCTTGCAGTCGCTGCCCATCGGCCTCACGACTTGCGCCGATTCCACACGACTCTTGGTGCGCTCCTCGCAGACCTAGGTGATCGCTGTGAAGCGCTTCAGTCGTACTCGCAGTCGCTGACACTTGCGCAAGAAATTGACGACATTACAGGGGAATGCATTGCATGGAATAACCTCTCAGCACTGTTCGTTGACTCCGGCTTGTTCGGGGAAGCCCTTTCATGCGCCTTTCAATGTCTTCGCATAGCGGAAAGGCGTGCACTATTTGATCCAGACCTAGTTCGAAGCGCTCACAACAATATCGTGTTGGCCAAGTTCAGGCTCGGGGACAACTCCGGCGCACTTATGTGGGCACGGCGACTCCTGCGCGAGTCTCCCGAGCCACGATCAACTCAAGAGGCCACGTCGAGAATAGTCCGCGAAGAACATCTAATCCTTGTGCTATTCGCTGCCAACGAAGTTCAGGAGGCCAAGAACCGCGTTGAATATCTCAAGATCCTCGTTTCCCGGTTTCCGGCGCCGCGGCAGAAACTAATAGTGGCAATTGTCGAGGGCCTCTGTGAGGTGATGATTGGTGATTCCGCGCGAGGCATTGAAATACTAGAAAAGGCTGCAGGCACATCCCGCCTACGTTACCCAGGAATCTACTCGGATGCCCTGTCAGCACTTGCGCAAGCGTACGACGTAATTGGTGATTGCGAGCGCGCGCTTGAGGCGAAGCGCAATTTGCGCCGCCACCTTGAAGCGATTCACTTGGACACGACCATTGCGAATCTCGCGACGCTCAAAGGCAGTCTTGATGGCGCCATTCTTGGTTTTCGACCAAACAGCGCTGAACTTGACAGGACAGAAGCCGAGCTGCGAGCGAAGGTACTCCAACGTGAACTTGATCGCACGCGTCAGGAAATGCTTGAGCGCATGGCCGTCGCCGCCGACATTCGCGAGGATATTTCGGGAGAGCACGGATATCGCGTCGGCAGGCTGGCGGCTCTACTAGCTGCGGAGACTGGATGGAAGCCTGATGCATGTAGCGCAATCGAGCTATCTGCCCGCTTGCACGACATCGGCAAGTTCGGCATACCCGAGAAGATTCTCTTCAGCGAAAACACTCTGCAGAAGCCTGAAAGGGACTTTATTGCCTCCCATACAATCGTCGGGGCAGAGATCCTGTCGAAGAGCGAAATTCCCCAAGTCCGAATCGCAGAAGAAGTCGCCCGCTGCCACCACGAATGGTGGGACGGGTCCGGCTACCCGCGCGGACTCAAGGGTCTAGCCATCCCCAAAAGCGCTCGAATCGTCGCCTTGGCGGACGTCTTCGACGCCATGACGCACGGTCGGCCCTATGCCAAGGCCATTCCGATCGAGGCCGCCCTGGACGAGATCTCCCGCCTCCGTGGACGCCAGTTCGATCCGGAGCTTACGGACCATTTTCTTGCCCTCGTGCGCCGGCTTGCGGCCGAAAACGACGACCTCGACGCCTACCTCGGCAAGGCCGCGCGCAACTCCCCGTTCCTGAAGGCCCGGGCCCGGATCAAGGAAATGCTGGCGCAAGGGCGTGATTCCACG
>CAYXEY010000528.1:0-4257 GCA_964464105.1 uncultured Planctomycetaceae bacterium | reverse complement strand
CGGCGCGACGACCAGCCCATCAGCCAAGCGCATCAGCCCAAAGCCGCCGTGCACCTGAAACAGAGCTCCGCTTGAATTTCTTGCGAGACGTCCATGACCCAGCGCATCGACGATTTCCGAGGCGCCGGGCGGCAGGATGCCCATGCCGGTGCTTGAGAGATTAGGATTAAGCCCGAAGTGGAGTGTGGGAAATCGATCCGGCTCGTTGTTCGGCAACTGTGATTGAAGTTGGGCGCCTTTGCCGACGACAAGCAACGTCTCGGGTGGGATGCTCGACGGGATATTCGACGGGGGCAGCGGCGCCGGGCTGCCGGCGGATGTCCCGCACAGGTTCACGTTGAGATTCTGTAGCTGTGAATCCCAGAGGAGTAAGTCACTCAAGTCCACATACTTATCACCGCTCATAAGATCGGCACAGTAATTTGCGCCGCCGCTGGCCTTACCCTGCTCCGCCAGCAAGTAAAGAAAATCGACGCCGGACACGGCCCAGTCATAGGAGGGGTCTCCGCCGATGTCACCACATGTAGGCGACCCGCAGACCAGCGGATCGAAGTCGTCAATGGTGATGTGCGCGTTGGTGCCGGTGAGCTGCAGTTCGATAAAGGTTCCGCGGCGCAGATCAAGGTTGCCGCGTGGGAACTTACCGGTGAACGTGGCCCAGCTGACGCCGGTCACAGTCCCCGAACCCGAGGTGGGCGGGCTGATCGTCGCCAGCAGGGGACCGAGGTTCTGTCCGACTTCGGGGCTGTCGCTCAAGTAGACCCGCAGGCGTGAACTGGACGGCGTCAGCCCGCGCCAATCGTAGATGAACGAGACTTCTATTTCGTCTTCGCCGGCTCGGGCGAACGAGCCCTTGATCGCCACCATGGACACGCTGGGGTGTCCATCCACCTGGGTGTCCATGCTCAGGCCCTTGCGGCCGTTCCAGGTCACGCGTCCGACTGAACCCAGCGGTGTAGTGAGCAGGGCGGGGTCAAGCGATGGATCGTCCTGCACGCGCGTGCGCAGTCGAATGTCGGTTTCGTTGAACGGGGCTGCGGTTTCGTCTTCAAAGTTGATGACTTTCAGTGAGAAGCCCAGGAGGGGTACGTCCACGATTTGGGCGCCATTGACATAGGGCGACGCCGGGTTGGTGGCGATGATGTTTCCCGCCGAATCGGCCAGTTTCAGGGTCTGGTAGTAGGCTCGCTGGAGGCCGACGTTGAAGACGGAATTCGGATAGAGCACGAGGGACTTGATGTAAATGGTGTCGCGCGTGCCGGGGTTGAAGTCGAAGTTCTTGCGATTGGTCAGGGTGACACGGCCGTTCTCGCGAACCTCAAGTTGGTTGATGGTCCAAGTGTCGGAAAAGCCGGGGCTGTTGGCCGGAGGCTGTATCGCGCACGGCACGGGATAGCCGGGACAGGGTATTCCCGCGTTGTGGTCAAACGCGCGGAGCTCCAGCAATTCACCGAGTCCGTCGGCGGTTGACTGGGTGATGATTACGTCGATGGTGTTATCGCTGATTGTCTGATTCTGTGCGTCGGCGAGCGGGTCGATGTCCAGGTAGCGATCTCCGTAGGAGATGATGTGGTTGCCGCAGATGGTGGAGTCGTTTTCGACGAAAAACTCGCCGCCGAACCCGGGTGTCGTGGGACTTGCCGGCACGGCCTCCGGCATGGAAATGTCGTTATGGACGATGGCGGTGTCATCGCGGAGCGACCCCTGATTGACCACGACATTCGTATTTTGCACCCGCCCGCCGCTGGCGATCAGTTTTCCATTAATGGTGACGGTTCCCGACAAAGTGAGAGGCGTGGAGGCGCAGGGTGTCGTTCCCAAGGCGCCACTCAGGTCAATGGTTGCGCCATTGACCAGTCGCAATTCCTGGCCGGGGTCGATGGTGATGTTGCCGCTGCCGCGGATGTCGGTGTAGGCGATGGTCGGCTGATCGCCCAGTCTATTGACGAGCGGGCCGTACCCCTTAATGGCCAGCGTCGCGTTCGGACCGAGGATGAGATCCCCGGTGCCGGTGAGCGTTGAGGAACGCATGTCCAGGATTCCGTAGTTCCACGTCCAGTTGCTAAGAATTCGGAAATTGCTATTCGCAATGCGATCCTCGCTGCCCGGCGTGATAACGTGCTGCATCACCGCGCCATCCGAGAACACCGGCGAAGCGTCGCTGCAATAGAGCACGGGGCCGATTCCTGCAGCCGTGTTATTTCCAAACACACACTCCCGAACCTGAAGTCGGGCCTCCGTTCCCAAGGCCAGCGCACCGCCGTTACCGGTTGAAGTGCTGCCGGAGATGGTGAATCCATCAATGATTACGACCGCCCCCTTCAGGGAAACCTCATTGATGAATCTGCCACCCGTGCAATCCACATTTACAAGTCCACGAATGAGCATTGATTTTCCACGGGTGTCCAAATCACGATTGCCCGGTCCGGTGTAAAGGTTGCCGGACAAGCTGGACACGAGCACGGTCGATCCATCAGCGACGGCGTCGATTCCGGCCTGAATGGTGCGCTTCGGCGAATTCTGAGTTCCCGGATTGGTGTCCAGCCCGCTGTTACTGACATAGATCGGAGCCAGATTGGGGTTCGTACCCAACTCTTCATACTCAATTATGTTGGGGTATACGTCCTGGTCGTTGTCGCCCGATGCGGTCGCCGAAGTTGTAGACCCAAAATACCGCAGTTCCCATGCATTCGGAAGACCATCGCCATCCGAATCGATGAACTCGTCGGCGCCGATGTCCACAGCCGCGCCCGACGGGCGCGGCTCGCCGTCGATATCATCGACGGGGGCGTTGAGATTCAATCCGGCATTGATGCACGGCGATCCCGACCTCAGCCGTCCATGGGGCGTCAGAAGCGGATCGACATCGAGCAAGTTGGTCCAGCCGGCGCCCGGCGCGCCATCGGCAACTGCGTTCTCGATGCCCCGGCCGATGACGCAGTGGGTCACCGTCGCGCCCGCGGGCAGATAGAGTTGCATATGACGTGAACTCGCCAGGTTTCCCCAAAAGATAGAATTCGACACAATCGCCCCGGTCGCCAGCGGGGCATAGATCGCGCCACCCAAACCACCAGGAAAATAGGTTGCGGCGTTTCCAGTAAAGTTGCAATTTCGTACAACGAGTCCGCCTGCGTCGGTTGCACTAATGCCGCCGCCGGATCCACCGCTATTATTGATGAATGTCGAATTAATCGCCGTCAAACTGCCTGCAGTTTTATGGACGGCCCCACCTATTCCCCCGGGCAGGTCGCCTGAACCACCAGTGCAGACGTTGGATTCGAACGCACATCGCGTGATGGACACGCTGCCTCCGTCCGTCCGTAGCCCGGCGCCGCGAAAGGCTCCGCAGAAGTTATTTCGAACAAGGCAGCCATTCAACACGATGTCGCCGCTGTTGAAGACACCGGCGCCTCCGTTAGCGCTTCCGGAACCCGCGGCGTAATTGTCTTTGATTGCGCAGTCGATCAAGGAAATGGAACCGGTGTTGTAGACCCCAGCTCCAAGGACATGCGCTGTGTTTTGGGCGATCACACAGTTTCTTAATGTCGCCTGTCCCGCACACCAAATACCCGCGCCAGAGTCATCCGGCGCGACCTGCGTGGCACGACCCGAGCGAATCGTCAATCCATCCATGACCGCGTTGGACACGGTCGACTCGATTTTCAATACGTGTGGGGCATTATCCGAGTAGTTTGGCGCCGTGCCATCATCGTTTCCGATGAAATCCCCCGAAAGAATGGATGCGTTGGCGCTCACATTTCGCTGCGAGAGCGCCGTTTCCGTCCCTGCAAAGCCACCATAAATGGCAACCCCGCTGACGAGCGAAAACCACGGAGTGTGTGGCGTGAAGGGCGGCGTCACTGGCGGATAAACACCTGCCGCCAGCCAGATCTCTTCGAAATTCCTGTCGCCGGCTTCGATCAGCGCAGATTTGAGCAATGTGTACGCATCGGCCCAACTGGTGCCGTCATTCCCGCCGGTTGCGGCTGCGCGCACATAGATCGGCGATATCTCAAATGCGCCGATGTCCGTTTGCGCATCGCCGACGCGCGGTCGACCTCGAACATCGAGCGGGAGCGATTCGGAGGTGTTGCCGTCGTTGTCAAGGTCAAGGCTGTCAGCCGGCAACAGCGTGGCGTTTCCGGTGTTACGACACGGAGAGAGGCTGAGAATTCTGAGATCGTCGTCGACGTTGCCGGCCACATTGTCCAGCCCGTCGGCATCGGCGAAAAGCGGATCGGCGTCGATGTTGCCCGC
>CAYXEY010000527.1:3005-4290 GCA_964464105.1 uncultured Planctomycetaceae bacterium | reverse complement strand
CTCGAAACAGGGAATCGGCCGCGTGGCCGATTCGTCAGGCCCGCCGCATCCGCCGGCGGTAGCGCCGCACCCGCCAGGCTTCGAGCAGGATCAGCGGCACCGAGTAGATCGCGACCTCCCGCCAGCCGCCATAGTCGGTCATGATCCAGTGCAAGAGCGTCAGCACCGCCATCGGATAGACCCAGCGCTGCACCCGCTTCCAGAGCGGCCCCATCCGGTCCACCGCCGTGTCGAACGAGGTGGCGGCCAGCACCGTCATGATCGCCATCGCGATCCAGCCAACCAGCAGGTCCATCCGCAGGAACGACCGGAGCAGGGCGCCGAGGTTCACCCCCAGAAGCCAGATGAACGTGTGCAGCGCCGCATAGCCGAAACTGGCGACACCGAAATACCGCCGCCGCTGCCTCAGCCACGGCAAGGGGCGGCGGAACAGCTGCTGCAGCGGGGTGATCGCCAGGCTGAGGATGAGGAACCAGACCGAGGGCAGGCCGGTCCACCAGATGTAGTCCATCTTGGTGTGAGGCACCAACCGCTCGTAGAGCAGCCACAGGCCCGGCAGCGCCATGACGAGCCAGAGCAGGTAGATATCGTCGGTGATCCGGCGCAGGTTCATTCGAGGCCCCAAAGGTTGCCGCCGGGCCCCGGGGGACCGGCGGCCCGCCTATTCCGCGGCGAGCGCCGGCTTGACGCTGCCGGCCGGTTTCTTGACCTCGAATTCCTCGTGGTAGGAGCGTTCGACGTTCACGTCCCAGACGTCGTTCTTCTCGCCGAGGACGTTGCGGGCGGCATACATCGCCGAGAGCATGGAGTGGTCCTGGTTGTTGTAGCGGTGCAGCCCGTTGCGGCCGACCGTCTGGAAGTTCTCGAGGCTCAGGATCCACTCCTCCAGCACGTCGAGGGCGGCGCGGTATTCGCCGTCATAGACCGGATAGGCCTTGGGCTGGCGGATGATCGCCGCGCCGATGACGTCGCTCGCCTTGGCGAGCCCGAGCGTCTCCAGTTCCTTCGAGGCCAGCGCGCGCAGTTCCTCGTCCGTCATGGTCCAGAGCCCGTCGCCCTCCTGGCAGAAGTATTCCATGCCGATCGAGGCGGTGTTCTGGTCGGGCAGCATCTCCTTCGACCAGGCACGGAAGTTCTGGATGCGGCCGACCTTCACCTTGGGCGAATGGATGTAGATCCAGTTGTCCTTGAACGGGTCGGCATGGTCGAGCACCAGAGTGACGATCAGGAAATCGCGGTAGCGGAGCTTGTCCGCGGCGGCCACGACCTCGGGCGGCGGCGGCGG
>CAYXEY010000527.1:0-2905 GCA_964464105.1 uncultured Planctomycetaceae bacterium | reverse complement strand
TGATGCCCCAGACCTTCTGCGTGTAGCTGCGGAAGAAGTGCATGTAGAGCCGGCCGCCGAAGCGGTTGATCACCCATTCCTCGAAGCTTTCCTCCTTCTTGTAGGGGCGGACCTGCCACTTGAAATACGACAGGAGGATGCGCATCGACTCGTAGGGGCCGATGTTGACGAGGGCGTTCATGAGCTTCAGCGGATAGTCGAAGAACTTCTCGCGGTAGTAGATGCGGCTGAGGCGGGGGACGGTGATGAAATCGTCCTTCAGCACCTCGTGCCACATCGCCTCGACCTCCTTCACCTTGGTGAAGAAGCGGTGGCCGCCGATGTCGAAGCGGTAGCCGTTGTTCGATTCGGTCCGCGAGATGCCGCCGACCATGTCGGAGGCCTCGTAGACCTTCGGCTTGTGACGGGCCGAACGCTTCTGCAACTCATAGGCCGCGGTAAGCCCGGCCGGGCCGCCGCCGATCACCACGACGGGACTTGCGTCATCCTGCTGCATTCTCGCCACCACCGTTCCCGACAAACTGACTTTTCTAAAATCCTACCCCACGCTGCCGACTATACAGTCTGGCGCTGCAGGGGCAAAACCATCTTCACCGAACCGGCTGCCAAGGGCACCATTTATGGAACCAATCCCGGGTTTTATAACCGCTTCGTTCCCCTTCGCACCTGCAGCGAGGCGGGGACATGCAGAGAAATCAACCTTGGGTTGAATACGCCGCCACTCAGCACAACGAACAAATACAGCATCCGAATCGCACCTCCACTCCGGACACCGCGGACCGACCCGCGGCCCGCTTCAAATCTTCACGAACCGCCCCTCGGCGGGCACCACGCCGCGGGCCGCAAAGGCGTTCCGCGTGTCAAGCAGAAGCCGCGCCGACCGCGCCACGAGCGCATAGTCGACACGGGTATGATCGGTCGCCACCAGCACCGCATCATAGCCCGCCACCGCCTCCGCGGTCAGGGCAACCGAGCGGCGGCCGGCAAGGTCGGGATCGTCGCGGGTCAGCGGCATCACCGGGAAATAGGGGTCGTGGAAG
This sequence comes from uncultured Planctomycetaceae bacterium, assembly GCA_964464105.1. Classification (GTDB taxonomy): domain Bacteria; phylum Planctomycetota; class Phycisphaerae; order UBA1845; family UTPLA1; genus CAYXEY01. Next base: position 1,865 of record CAYXEY010000527.1, on the reverse strand, counting down.
TCGCAGACCGCGCCCATCGCCTCCAGCCGCTTGAGGATGGCCAGCGCCGGGCTGACGCGGGTATCCTCGACATCCCTCTTGTAGGCGATCCCGAGGATCAGCACCTTCGCGCCCGAGACCGGCGGCCCGCCGCGCTTCGACAGTTCCACCGCGACGCGGCCTGCGATCATGTCGGGGGCGTTGTCGTTGTTCGCTCGCGCCAGATCGACGATCGGCAGCGACGAGCCCACGTCGCGCGCGCGCCAGGACAGGTAGGCGGGCGATACCGGGATGCAGTCGCCGCCGATTCCGGGGCCCGGGTAAAATGGCATGTAGCCGAAGGGCTTGGTCGCCGCCGCCCGCACCACCTCCCAGACATCGACGCCCATCGCCTCGAGCGCCACCTTCATCTCGTTCACGAGCGCGATATTGACGGTCCGGAAACTGTTTTCCGCGAGCTTCACCGCCTCGGCCGTGGCCAGCGAACTGACCGGCACCGTCTGCGTGACGATCTGCGAATAGAAGAGGTCGATCAGATCGCGCGACCTGGCGTCGTCGGCCCCCACCACTTTCGGGATCGTGCGGGTCTCGAAGCTGTGGTTGCCCGGGTCTTCGCGTTCGGGCGAGAAGGCCAGGAAGAAATCCTCGCCCGCGCGCAGCCCGCCGCTTTCCAGGATCGGCCGGATCACGGTTGCCGTGGCGCCGGGCCAGACCGTGCTTTCCAGCACCACAAGCTGGCCCGGCCGAAGCCATTGGGCGATGCCTTCGACCGCCCGCAGGACGTAGCTCAGATCCGGCTCGCGCGCGGGCGACAGCGGCGTCGGCACGCAGATCAGGATCACATCCGCGTCGGCCAGCGTCGCGAAATTGTGGGTGGCCGCGAACCGGCCGCCTGCGACCGCGTTGCGGATCCGGTCCTCGGCGAAATAGGAGATGACGCGCTCTCCCGCGTTGATCGCCCCGACCCGCGCTTCGTTGAGGTCGAGTCCCGTCGTGGGAAAGCCGGTCTCGCTGATCGTCAGCGCCAGCGGCAGACCGACATAGCCCAGCCCCACCGTGGTCACCCGCGCCTCGTGCCGGGCGATCCGGTCCTTGAGCGTCGAGAACAGCGAAAAGGCATTGGTCATGGTCAAACTCGCAGCAGCACGCTCGGCACCGTCATCCAATAACACGGACCGCAGGCAGGATGCACATATCCAATTAGCCAAGCAAACGCCACGCGGCCAGTCTGGAATGTTGTACCTCTGCTGCGGACAATCGCGCCGTGACGCCGGGTTTGAAGCCGGTTGCCTTCCGCTGCCGCGCTCCCGGCGTGCCGGGCGATTCTGCGGGACACGCGGCAGCGGGTGGCACGGGGCGATGGCAGTGTCTGCAATCCCTGTTCACCGATCGCTGCAGCGCCGGACTGTTTCCTTTGGCGCGGCCAGCCGGGACAACCGCATGGCCGCCGCCCTGCGTCCGTGATAGCATCCGCAGCCGGATCGGCGGGCTGGATTTCAGGCGAGGGGACATGAAGATACTGATCACGGGCGGCGCCGGTTTCATCGGCTCGCATCTGTCCGAACGTCTCGTTGCCGAAGGTCATTCCGTCACCGTGCTCGACGACCTTTCCACCGGACGGCGCGAAAACCTCGCAAGCCTTGCCGGGCACAACCGCTTCCGCTTCGTCGAAGGCACGATCCTCGATCCCGCGCTGGTCCAGGGCCTTATCGACGAGACGGACGCGATCTTCCACCTCGCCGCCGCGGTCGGTGTGAAGCTGATCATGGAGGAGCCGTCGCGGTCGATCCTGACCAATATCAACGGCACCGAGAACGTGCTGAAGGCGGCGCTGAAGGACCGCAAGCTGACCTTCATCGCCTCGACCTCGGAAGTCTATGGCAAGG
>CAYXEY010000526.1:0-4296 GCA_964464105.1 uncultured Planctomycetaceae bacterium | reverse complement strand
GCTTCTGTCTGGATGATCGGGCCACGAATCTGGTCATGACCCTCCGGGCTCGCGCCGACGACGATGGCCAGATCTTTGTGAATGGCAACTTCGTCAGCACCACAGCGGCCTTCAGTGATCCCAACCCGCCGGCCATTACTGTGAATCCGGCGTTCCTGGTCCCCGGCGAGAACTGCATCACCGTTCGGGTGCAGAACATCGGCGGCGCGCCGACCGGCCTCAACATGATCGGTTCGGTCACGGCCCGCGGCGGCAAGTGCTGCTGCCCGCCGGCCGATCTGACCAAGAACATTGACTCGGGCGTCTATGACGTCAACGGTCCGCTCATCCCGTACGGGCTGGATGACGACACCTGGACGGTCACATGCGATGCGACCAATGGCACCCTGCCGCGCCCGGCCAAGACGATCGTGCCGCACCCCGTTTGGGCCACCATCCCCGGAACGCGCTGGATTTCGGCCACGACCGGGGCGACCAACGGGCTGTACTGCTACAAGTACTGCTTCTGTCTCGATCCGCGCTTCAAGAACGCGGCGTTGACGATGAGTCTCCTGGCCGATGATTACGCCGAGGTATACCTCAACGGCGTGCAGGTCGGAAAGACGCCCAACGGCTGGGCCTTCCTCGGTCCGCCGACGCAGATCTTCGTGACGAACCAGGCGTTGTTCAAACCGTGCGAGAATTGCATCGAGATTCGCGTCGTGAACGGTGGCGGCGTGATTACCGGCATGGATGTCGCCGGAACCATCACGGCGGACGACGGACTGTGCTGCGACGATCGCTCGTTGTCGTGCTGCACGCCGACCGGGCCGTGTCTCGACCTGGCTCCCGGCACGGCACAATGCGACACCACAACCGATCCGCCGTCCGTGCTGGTGCCCGGACCGTGCGGCCCGTCCGTGGCGTGCTGCATGCCAAACGGAACCTGCTCAATGCGCTCACAGCGCTGCTGCCTGGTTGCAGGTGGAACGCCGTCGCAACCGGGTGTCACGTGTACCACGGGTGCCCCGCAGGCCTGCTGCCTGGGTGGGCCGCCCGGATGCAACCCGTGCGTCCTGGTGGATCCGGCGTGTTGCGTGAGCATTTACAACGGCACGCCGCAAGGCCCCGGTTCCTTCTGTCCTCCTCCTCCGCCATAAGCATGGCGAACACGGCCGCGCGGCCTTGAGCCGCGCGGCGAGGATTTGAGCCGACCCTTGAAAAAGCCCGCCCTCACCGGCGGGTTTTTTCTTTTTGATGGGAATCGCGGGTTTATGGACCGATACAATCGGTACGTGTTCGAGCGAGTAAACCCCGCGATTTGCAGGGCGATTTGTCGGAATTGATCCTGAGTAGAGTCACCACTAGACTAATGGGTATGCACCCCCATATTGGTAGTCCGCTTTGTGTCGGTGGATTGACGACGCGCATGTCGCGCAGCGGCGCACGCGCTGTTGCCACAGGCGGCGCTGTTGTGGCCATGGCCGCAATCCTGGGGATGGCGTCGCCGATCAATCTGGCCACTTCAATGTCGGGGGCGGAGCCCGGCGCCGGGCTTACCAGTGTGCTGGCTCATCCCGATGCCGCGCTGGTCGCGCCCGATCGTGTGGTTGCCTGGACCGCGGTCACCCTTGCGGTCTGCATCTTTCTTTCGCGACATGCACAGATCGCCATCGCCCGGCCCACACTGCTCGTGGCCGGACGACCGCGGCCGGTTGTAAAGCAACTTGTATCCCGCTCATTTCTTCATGCGTCGCGCGCCGGCGGTCTCTACGGCGGCTAAAGCTAACAACTCCTTGCTGCTCAACTCCCTGGCATGCACTGATTGATGCTCGGGACTCTAATTGATCACTTCAGCGTAATTTGAAATCTCAGATTTGAGATTTCAGATTCAGGATTTCAGTCTTCGAGTTTCTACGTTCTGCATTCTTCATTTTCCACTTGGGTTTTACCATGACTAATCCCGTCACTCTCATCGGCGTCGGCATTCGCAAGATCTTCGGGTCGCGCAATGACCGGTTGCTTAAGGCCTATCGTCGCAATGCGGACAAGGTGACCGCCCTCGAAAGCCAGGTGCGCGGCGACTACGACGCACAATTTGCCGCGGCTTCGCAATCGCTTCCGCCGGACATGCCTGACGCCGAGCGGGTGGTCGCACTGCAGAAGATCCGCGTGTCGCTCAGCGAGAACCTGCGCAGCCGAACGAATGACATGATGCGAAGGCTCGCGAGCGGCGAGAGTGTTCAATCGGTTCTGCCGGAGGCCTTCGCCGTGCTGCGCGAGGCCTCGCGCCGGGCGAAGAATCACCGGCATTTCGACTGCCAGCTCGTCGGCGGACAGGTGCTCTTCGAGGGCAAGATTGCCGAGATGAAGACCGGCGAGGGCAAGACCATCGTCTGCCATCTCGCGGCGTACCTGAAGTGCCTGCAGGGCAAAAAGGTCCACATCATCACGGTCAACGATTACCTCGTTGAGCGCGACGCAAGCTTTGCCATGCCCGTCTTCGAGCTGGTCGGCATGAGCGTGGGTTACATCCAGTCGCAGGTCGATCCCGGCGGGCGCGAGGGCATCCGCCGCAAGGCCTACGCCTGCAACATCACCTACGGCACGAACAACGAATTTGGCTTCGACTACCTGCGCGACAACATGAAGGTCACGCTGGAGGAGCAGGTGCAGGGCCGGCTTGATTTCGCCATCATTGACGAAGTCGACAGCATTCTCATCGACGAGGCCCGCACGCCGCTGATCATCAGCGGTCCGGCCGATGACGACGTGGCGCGATATCGCACCGCCAACGCCGTTGCCAAGGTGCTCATTGCCCGCCAGACCGCGGCGCAGAATGAAACCGCGGCGCGGATCAAGGCCTGGGGCGACAATCCGCCGCGCGAGTTCAAGGATCATCCCAAGTTCGACGGCGCCATCCGCAAGTTCAAGGTTGATCCCAACTGGATCACCGAGGACGAGGCTGAGTCGATCGGACACAAGCAGTTCTACACCGTTCAGAAAGAACGCAAGAGCGTGGCCGTTACGCACGACGGCATCACCGTGGCCCAGGAGCAGCTCGGCGTCGGGTCGTTGTACGTTGGCGCGAACATGGAGTGGCCGCACCTCATCGAGAACAGCGTCCGTGCGCATGTCGTGTACGAAAAGGATGTCGATTACGTGGTGAAGGACGGCGAGATCATCATCGTCGACGGTTTCACTGGACGCCTCATGCACGGGCGACAGTGGTCCGACGGTCTGCACCAGTCGGTTGAGGCAAAGGAATCGGTGCGTGTAAAGGAGGAGACGCAGACCCTCGCGACCATCACGCTGCAGAACTTCTTCAAGCTTTATGACAAGATCGCCGGCATGACCGGCACGGCCATGACCGAGGCCGACGAGTTCATGAAAATCTACAAGCTGGAGGTGGTGGCCATTCCCACCAACCGCCCGGTCAACCGGCAGGATTGCAACGATCGCATCTACAAGACCGTGGATGACAAGTACAACGCGATCGTGGATGAGATCAACGATGTGCACACCAAGGGCCGGCCGAGCGATCCCTTTGTGCTGGCCCCGGCACTGAAGAAGCTCAAGCCGATCATGGCGCAGATGGGCAAGCCGGTCGATCGGCTGGAGCGCGCCCAGGAGCGGTTCAACAAGCTGGGCGATCCGCCGGGCGCGAAGGCCGATCGCGCGACCGCTGATGCGTGGCAGAAGGAGCACGACATCACGGTCAAGGAAATCGTTGAGGTCTACGACGACGCCATGGGCGATCTGGCCCGGGGGCGACCGGTGCTGGTCGGCACGATCTCGGTCGAGAACTCCGAAAAACTCTCGAATCTGCTGACGCGGCGTCACGGCATCGAGCACGAAGTGCTGAACGCCAAGCAGCATGCCCGCGAGGCCGAGATTGTCGCCAAGGCGGGTCACACGCACGAAGTGGTGCGCGGCAAGTCGAAAGAACAGCGCGGCAACGTGACCATCGCCACCAACATGGCGGGCCGCGGCACGGACATCAAGCTGATGCAGGGCGTGGTCTACAAAGGATGCATCGGCGATCTCGGCCCGCCGCCGAATTCCGGCGGCCGTAAATACGGTTGGAACGAACCCGGCGTCATCGGCACCAAGTGCTGCATCAGTTGCCCCGATTACGACCCGAAGACCAATTGCGCACATTGCTGGAAGCCCAAGATCGATCCGCGCTTCCCCGCCATTGGTCGCGGCGTCTGTCCGCTGGTGACGCCGTGCGGGCTGCACATCGTCGGGACCGAACGCCACGAGTCGCGGCGCATCGACAATCAGCTTCGCGGTCGCGCCGGCCGCCAGGGCGAC
>CAYXEY010000525.1:0-4298 GCA_964464105.1 uncultured Planctomycetaceae bacterium | reverse complement strand
GAGCTGAAGAGCTCGCACGGTCTAATCTCGAGCGCCCTGTACTGGTGGGATCCGCAGGTCCGGAAGGAAATCGATTTCGAGAATCAGGCGATCGCTTTCATCGACGAAGCGATCGGGATCAAGCAGGGGCGTCCAGCTCGCCGGCGGCCGCGTGGCCGGCAGCCCGCTCAAACTCAGGCACCGGCTCAGTCTCAGGCACCGGCCGGTTACGGGGTTGACCGGGCGGCTCAGCAAGGTGGCTGGCCGTCGTTCACCGATACCGTCTTCCGTGCGACCGTTCCCGGATCTCGTTAATGGCCGCTCCCGCTCGATCGCTCCGCCAGACGTCCCGTGGCGGACGCATGGTCACGCTCGATCCTGAAGATCCGCTCATCCAGCGAGTCAGCAAGTCGAGCGAGGGGCCGATTGTGGGCGCCGCGAACATCCTCGATGTTCCCGGCTCCGTCGTGCGCGACGTCGTGCAGTCGGTCGCCCGGAACCGCTGGATCAATCCGGTCGACCAGCTGCTGCCGTGGAACTGGTCATCGTCCGAGGGGCGCACGACCGGCAGGCAGGTCCGCACGTCGCTGGGGCTGGGCTCGAAGAGTTCGAAGGGCCTGGCCGGAGTTCCGACCGACATTGCGGTTGAGGCGGTACTGGATCCGCTGACGTGGGTGAATCCTCTGGGGGCGCTTACGAAAGCTGGGAAGGTGGCGCAGGCTGCCGGCCTGATCGGAGATGCCGGGAAGGTGGCCAAGGCTGCCGGCCGGGTAGGTTCAAAACGGGCCGCTCAGACGTCCACGCGGCTCGCTGAGCTCCTCACGACGCCGGAGGCGATCCAAGCGGCGGAACGGGCGGCAGGCGGCGCAAAGGCCCTGGAGAAGCTCAAGTCGGCCCCTCTGCGGGGGGCCATGGGGTACGGTGTCTTCAGCTCCAAGGGGGCGGTCGGCAGCGGGAAGATCGCGCAAAAGATTGCCCGGGCTCAGGATGTGGTCGGAGAAGCCGTCCGATACAGCCCTCCGGTGCGGGCGCTGGCGTCGGCCATGCACCGTCCGGTCGAGGGGATCCGGACCAAGGCGGTGCAGGTCGCGGCCCAGGCGTGGCACAAAAAGGCCGAGGGGATCCGGGCCGCCGTCCGCCAGCGGGGCGCGAAGACGATGGAGGAGTACCAGCGGCTGCAGCGGAAGTACGGCGCCGCCTGGACGAAGAATGCGACCGCCCAGAATCTGCGGGCCATCTTCGAAAACCCGTCCACCACAAAGCACCTGGCCGGTCTGGATCTGCCGACGCGCAAAGAGTTCTACCAGCAGTTCCCGGACGCCGAGCAGTTCGTTGACGAGATCATCGCGCGGACGGAGATGATGCCCGCCCAGGCGGTGGCGTCTCACCTGCCGTTCAAGAAGCTGTACGACGTCGAGTCGGAATACTTCCCGGCGTACAAGTCGCAGGCGGTGATCAAGTCTGGTGCGTCGAGCAGCCGCGGATCGAAGGTGTTCAACACGTTTGACCCATCATTCAAGATGGAGCGCCTGTCGTTCCGCCGCCACGTCGCCGGTGGCACAGAGGGCGTAAAGCGGATCCTGATGGATCCGGAATTCCAGCGCATGATCTTCCGCACCGGTCCGTCCGGAGAGGCGGCGGTCGGTGGATTCGTGCACGGACCCGGGCAGATGCGGCAGGTGGGTGCCACTGCGATCGAGGCGCTGACCAACAAAGAGCTGAAGAATTTCCAGCCGGCCAGTACGCAGGAGCTCACGGACTTCATCGAGCAGAAGTTCGGGGACTTCTTCGATCTTGCTGAGCATCCGCGCAAGGCCATGTCTGAGATGGCGGAGTGGGCGCGCACACTCACGCCGGCGGAGCTGGGCGTCGGTGTCTGGGGCAATCATCCCCTCGCCGACATGATGATGCGCGACATGCACGTGAGTCTGTCGACCGGCGCAGCCGACGCCGTGATGGACACGCTGTCCGACAAGGAGTTCCTGCAGGCGCAGGGGCGCAGCGGTGTGCGCGTGCCGCTGAAGAATGTGCTGACTGAGGCCGGGCTCACGGTCGACAGCGCGATCGATGATCTGGCCGATCGACTGGGGATGCAGGCTGACAACGTGCGAGACATGACCGTCAGCAAGGAATACGCTGATGATCTGGCACGGTTTTCCAAAGCGTTCACGGCGCCAGACTCGACCGGTCCAATCCGGGACATGATCGACGGTTTCACGAACATGTTCCGGGGTTTGGTGACCGGACCGTGGCCGGCCTTCCATGGCCGCAACCTGGGCTCGAGCCAGTTTATGAACTGGATCTCGGGCATGTGGTCGGGCTGGTCGGTCGCTGCGTCGCACAACCTGATGACCGGCAAGGGCCACGCGAAGCTGATGGAGATCCCCATCATCCGCGATCGGTTGCTGGCGGAGGGACGAGCGGTGACCAAGGAGTCGGCCGCTGACATGGCGCGACGGCTGGTGTTCGAACATGAGATCTCGCTGCAGAATGCCGGCGATATCGGCGACGTGCTGGGACGTCTGGGACAGCGGGAAGCCGGCGACATCGAGGATCTGCTGAAGGAATTCCCGGGCGGCTTGGGTGGAACGAACCCGAAACGCGCCAAGAAGTTTTTCCGGACGATGGCGGGGATGGAGGACGGGACCAGCTGGAACCCACTCAAGCAGCGCGGCACTGGCGGGCGCACGCAGAGCGAGTTCACGCTGTCGGCCGCCGGCGAGCAGTTGGGCAGCTACATCGAAGGCCTCGCCCGCATCTCCCCGTTCCTTGACCAGCTGGCGAAGGGAATGGATCCCCTCGAGGCGGCGGCACGGGTGAAGGCGGCTCAGGTCGATTACAGCGGCCGGGCGTACACGGCGGTGGAGCGGCAAGCGCTGACGCGGCTATTCCCGTTCTACAAGTTTTGCATGCCGGTCGATCACGAGATCCTCACTCGCCGCGGATGGAAATTGTGTGATGAGCTTTTCCCAGGCGACGAGGCTCTTACGCTGAATCATTCGTCTGGCCTCTTGGAGTGGCAGCCGATCGATGACGTCAACGTGTTCGAGCACGTTGGGGAAATCAATCAGTTCTCATTTAGGCGAAAGGGTCGGCTGATCTCGTTTGAATTTACAGACGAACACACTTGGCCAGTCGTGCTTGAGTCCGGAGTGCGCGTGATGCGCAAGGGGTGCGATTTGCCGAGAGGGGCGAGCTTTGTTGTTCACGGAGAGTTCAAAGGCGAAGAGAGCTGCTTGTCGCCAAGGCTCGCAGCAATCTTGGGGTGGGTTGTGACGGACGGGTATTTTCGGTGGCGGCAGGCAAAGCCGACGCACACCGTGCACTGCGAGATGGTTGTCTACCAGCATCCCAAGAAATTCGCCTCTGAAATCAAAGAGCTACTCGGCGTTCAGCCACGCGCGCCACACCCCGACACTGGAGTCCTCACGTTCGGGGTGAAGGCTGACGACATCCGCGAGATCACGCGGGTGTTTCGTTCGATCGACGATCTGCCGGTTGTTGTCGCTGGCCTCTCGCGGGAGGCTGCGGAGGCAATGTGGACTGCGATGTTCCAAGCAGAGGGATGTGTCCACAAAAACGGCCGGCTCCATTTCAGCCAACACAAGGACAAACGGAAGCTGGATGCGTTTCAAGCGCTGTGCCTGCTTACTGGTCGATCGGCAAATCTTTGCAAGGACGGCTGCAATATCCGGAGGTGCAAGAGCGGGTACCGCATCAATTCAAAGAATCTGTCGTCGGTTGAGTTCGATGGGCTTGTCTGGTGTCCGACGACAAAAAATGGAACGTGGGTCTGCAGGCACAACGGCGCCGTGATCATCACAGGCAACACCAGCCGCACGCTCCCCGCGCACCTGCGGCTGGCGATCGACAATCCGGGCGGCCGATTCGCCCAGACCCTCCGCGCGACGGCCGGCTTTCGAGGTGACGACACGGGCCCCATTCCGGAGCACATCGCGGAAACGTCTGCGATCCCGATCCCGGAAGGCACGCCGCTGATCGGTCCGGAGCCAGGCGGTGATCCCCGGTACCTCACCGGCATGGGTCAGATGTACGAAGACGCGCTCAGCCTGATGCCGTGGGGCGGCGCCGGCGCGAAGGGGACCGGCCTCGAGTTGGCCAGCCGGCTGAACCCGATCCTCAAGGGGCCAGCGGAGCTGATCACCGGACAGTCGTTTTTTCAGCGTGGTGTCGGCGGCGGCCGTCCACTCGAGGATCTCGACCCGACGCTGGGCCGCACGTTCCGCAATGTGCAGCAGCTGGCGCAGGGGACCGGTGAAACGGGATACACGCCGCCCGTCCGTTATCCGGGCGACGAT
>CAYXEY010000524.1:0-4304 GCA_964464105.1 uncultured Planctomycetaceae bacterium | reverse complement strand
GACGTCGAGGTTGGCAAGGCTGTCGCCAAATTCATAGGGCTTGGTGCGCTGCATCTCGACGGCGCCGTCGCCGGTGACGGCGTTTTCGTGCCGACCGGTGCGCGAGGCCTGCAACTGCGAGAAGATCTGCTTGAGCAGCTTACTCTGGAAGAGCTTGAACGCCTTGGGCGTGAGCTTGAACTGATTGCCCTCACGCTTCAGGCCCTGCTGCTCGGCCATTTCGCGCAGCAGGTCAGCCACGCGGCGCTGCATCTCGGCCATCTCGTCGAGCTGGGCTTCCTCGGCGAATCGGCCCAGTTCGTCCAGATTGATGAGGTACAGCTTGGCGTTCTTGGCCGCCTCTTTGAGCTGGGTGATCAGCCGATCGATCGTTTCGAGTTCCTCCTTCACCGCGATGGCCTGCTCGACGGTCAGCGGCGTTCGACCGGTGAAGGCGTATTTGGCGGCCAGTTCCTCGATTTCGTACTTGTGCCCGAGGTGTTCGATCAGCTTGACCAGTCCGCGGCCGAACGCCGTGTCTTCGTCGCTTTTGAACCAGATGCGCTCCAGGTCGCGAATCTGCTCCTCGCGAATGGCATGCTCAAACGCCTTGCGTAGGGCGCTCGGCGGCTTCATCGCGGCGGCGTTCTGCTTGTACGCCGCGTCAGCGAGCTTGCGGACGGATTCAGTCTCGTAGGTCGAGAGAATCTTCCGCTTCCGGTCCTCGAGCATGGCCAACAGCGAGCCGATGCTCGGGCCCAGACCCGCGATCTGCGAGGGGTCCAGCTCGATCGCCTCGGCAAGCTCCTCCTCGGTCCACTCGCGCATGTTGCCATGAGAAAGCATGTGCTCGAAGGCCGGCGTGACGAGATCAGGGGCATCTGGCCTCGGCAGCGGCAGCCGCTGCGGGTCATATTTCTGGTAGGTATGAATGACGCCGCCGGGGGCGGAAGTCGAATCGGGATTGGTCTGACGCGTAGTCACGGACACATCTTAGCAGTGCTACGAGCGCTAATTCGCCTTCGCGTTGCTGAATTTCACGATCCGCTTACAATCCTGTTGAGTCCATCGCCGGACTCCCGGGCGCGATCCATGGCATCGGTCTGTTTCTACTTCCAGGTTCACCAGCCGTATCGCCTGCGCCGATACTCCGTCTTTGACACCGATCCGCACTATTTCGATGAGCAGAAGAACGCCGAGATCTGCCGCAAAGTGGCCAACAAGTGCTACCTGCCGGCCAACCAGTGCATCTACGACCTGATCAAGCTGCACGAGGGGCGGTTCAAGGTTTCGTACGCGATCACCGGCGTGGTGCTCGATCAGTTCGAGCAGTATTGCCCGGACGTGATGGAGAGCTTCAAGCGGCTGGCCGGCACGGGCTGCGTCGAGTTCATCGCCGAGACCTACTACCACAGCCTCGCGTTTCTGTATTCGCGGAACGAGTTCGTCGAGCAGATTCGCGCGCAGATGGACCGTGTGCAACGCCTGTTCGGCTACCAGCCGACGGTCTTCCGCGACACCGAGTTGATCTACAACAACCAGGTCGCCGAGGCTGCCGCCGAGATGGGCTTCAAGGCGGTCATCGCCGAGGGCACCGATCACATTCTCGGCTACCGCTCGCCCAATTACGTCTACCGTCCGCCCAATCCCGAGGCGAAGATCGCGGTCCTGCTGAAGAACTACCGGCTGTCCGACGACATCGCATTTCGATTCTCCAATCGCGGCTGGACGGAGTGGCCGCTGACCGCGGACAAGTTCGCCCGCTGGGTAAATGACGTCAATGGCAACGGCTATTGCGTCAACCTGTTCATGGACTACGAGACTTTCGGCGAGCACCAGTGGAGCGACACCGGAATCTTCGACTTCCTCTATCACATGCCCGGCGAGGTGATGAAGTACACCGACAACAACTTCAAGACGCCGAGCGAAGTGGCGGCGACGTACCAGCCGGTCGGCGTTTATGACGCGCCGCACATGACCAGTTGGGCCGATACCGAACGTGACCTGTCAGCCTGGCTGGGCAACGCCATGCAGTCGAACGCTTTGCACGAGGCGTATCAACTGGAGGGGGCGATCAAGGCGAAGGGCGATGGCAAGCTGCTGCACGACTGGCGGCGATGCCTGACCTCGGATCATTTCTATTACATGTGCACCAAGTATTTCGCCGATGGCGACGTGCACAAGTATTTCAACCCCTACGAATCACCCTACGACAGCTACATAAATTACATGAATGTCTTGGATAATCTGCGGGCCCGCTCGAAGCGCGGCGTTGTGGATTAACCGGGATAGCGACGCGCAGAATTGGCATGCGGCGCAAACAGTGATTCCCGCCGGTTGCAAAGCCTGTTATCGGACACGGGGTCGAACATGGTCCGCGCGTGTACGAAACGCCGATAAACCCGTGAACATTCCATCGCACCTACAAGAGGGAGGCGCTCCGTGCCCAACAACCGATTTGTGCGCTTGTCAATTTTCACCGTGGCGCTGTTTGCACCGGCCGCATGCACCATCAACCTCAACCCATTCGGCGGGACCGGCGATCCCGGTCCGACACAGGGGGCTGAGCTCCCGGAGGGAATCGATCCCAATACGTTCTGGGTCGAGCGGCGCACGACCGCGCTGGATTTCTCCGGCGTGACCACCATGCGCATCGACATCCCCACGGGCCGCGTGATTCTCACCATCGATGCCGGGGCCGCGCCGACGCTCAAGCTCACCAAGAGCGTGCTCAAGCCCAATCAGAGCAAGGACCAGTGCGCGGACATCCTGAATCGCTCAATCCTGACGACCGAGCGATCGTTCGTTGATGCCGCGCGGCTTGAAATCGGCGTGGATCTGGGACGCGGAATTGAAAAGACTGATGTCGCGTTCGACGTGCAGCTGACGTTGCCTGTGTCCGTGCCAACGCAGATCATCATGGAGAATGGGCCGGTCGAGGCCAAGGGACTGACCGCAAATCTCGAGATTCGCACCGACAATGGTGCGATCACGCTCAACAACGTGATTGGCAACGTCGTCGCAGAAACCTCGAAACGGTCGATTGAGATCGTCAACGTGTCTGGCAACATTCGCGCTGAGACGACGGATGCAGATGTTGTACTGCGTATTGCTCCGCCCAACGGCGGCGCAGTGTACGTTGAGACCACCAATGGCGGCATCGACCTGGCCCTGGCCCCGTCCACCAACGCCTCCATCAATCTGGATGCCGAAGGGGGCACGGTTGCCGCTGACCTGACCGCGTTTCGTGTGTCCAACCTCACCACGGCCTCGGATGTGCTGCGTTGCGTGCTGAATGACGGTGGGGGCCAGATTGAGGCCCGCACGACCGGCGGCGACATCCAATTGGTGGGCCTATGATGGCTGTGCGGGCTGCCGGACCGGGTGCCCTTGACCCGGTGCGTTCAGGCCCGAATACTTGGTGAGATAGACCATGGCATCGCCGCTCGCAACCGGTGGATTGCCCCAACCCGGCTTCTGAACCGAACTGCCGCTTGGAGTGTTCCTCCGTGAACCTACGACGCTTTGCGCTCGCCGTGCTGTGTGTCTCCCTGTTGCCGCTTCAGCTTGGATGTCCGCCCGGCGGGATTCCGGGTCTGCCCTCGGGTGGGACCAGTTTCGCAACGGCGACGCCTTTGTCCATCAACAGCGCGGGCAAGGCCAGCATCTCGGGAACGATCACGCAAAACCGCATCGAGATATACGACCTCGGCGCCTGCGCTGTGGGTGATCGCATTCAGCTCACGGTTGATGCATCTTCAGGCAGCGGCCTCGATCCGCTCGCAGCGCTGTTTAACGCCGGCGGCGAACTGTATGCCATGAACGACGACTTCGATCTCGATGCCAATCGACTAGAGTCGGTCATCGATCAGATCGTGCGGACGGCGTCCGACCATTTCTTTCTCGCGGTCACGCAGTCATCGTTCGGAAACACCACCGGTGGATACACCGGACAGATCACCATCACGCGCGGCGGATCCGTAACGCCGCCTGAAACGCAGTACCTGGTGCTCGATTTCGGGGGCGGCTCAGTCAGCATTCCCAACGTCGGCAACTACAACCTGACGGCCTTCAACGCGTCCGACATCAACAGCGCTTATGCCGGTAATACGGCGGCGATCAAGGCGCAAATCGTCGCGACGGTGAAGGAGAACTTCCAGGGTTGGGGCATGGAGATCGTGACGAGCGATGATCCGCCGCCGAACTCCAATTGCGTGTCGACAATTTATTTCGGCGCGTTCAGCCAGTCAGCCTTCGGCATGGCTGAAAGCGTCGATCACGACAACGCCAACTATTGCGACGACGCCATCATTTTCACCGACGAT